>NZ_JBAMDC010000018.1:0-58017 GCF_036961605.1 Streptomyces sp. KLMMK | reverse complement strand
CGGGCGCCTCAGGGGCCCCGGCCGTGACCGCGGCGCCGCTCGACCAGCGGTCCTGGAGGCGGCTGAGCTCCCGGTCCATGGCGCCGTCGGCGCGTACGCCCGTCCAGTAGAGGACGTAGACGACGAAGAGGACGAGCAGGCTGCCGGTGGTGACGCACAGTTCGCTGAGGGTGCGGACGACGGTCCTGGGCCTCACCGCGGGCCCCCTCCCGGGTCGTGGCGTCACCCACCACAGGGGTCACGCCAGGGGCTTGGCGTAGTGGAGGTCCACTGTGCCCGAGTAACCGGGAAGAGTCACCGCGTCGTGCTGGTCGACTTTCCAGCCGAGCCCGTAGGCGTTCACGTACTGGAGGTAGTTCTGGATCGCGGGGGAGGAGTCGACCGCCTTGCGCAGCGCGCCGCGGTCGCCGACGGCCGTCACCTTGTACGGCGGGGAGTAGACGCGGCCCTGGAGGATCAGGGTGTTGCCGACGCAGCGGACGGCGCTGGTGGAGATCAGCCGCTGGTCCATGACCTGGATGCCCTTGGCGCCGCCCTGCCAGAGGGCGTTGACGACGGCCTGGAGGTCCTGCTGATGGATGACCAGGTCGTTGGGCTGCGGCTGCGGCACGCCGGGGATCCTGGCCGTGGCGTTGGGCGGGGCGTCGGTGAGGGTGACGGTCAGGCCGGGGCCGCTGATCGGCGTGGTGCCGGCGGCCGCCTCGAGGGCGGCCAGCTTCTTGTTCCGGGCGGCGGTGCCGCCGTCGCCGCGCCGGGCGAGGGCGTCCACCTGCTCGCGGGCGGCCGCGGCGCTCTCGTCCAGGCCGGCGTTCTTGCGGCTGCGCTCCTGGATGAGGTCGGAGAGCCGGAGCATGGAGTCGTCGGTGCGGATGTTGGTTCCGTGGGCGGTGTTGAAGCTCATCCAGAAGATGAGACCGGCCAGCGCGAAGACGGCCCCGGTCAGCAGCCGGACGGGCTTGAAGCGCCGGGACGGCCTGCTGGTGGAGTCCGCAGAATTACTCAACGTACCCTTATCCTCTCCGGCGCCACGGAAGCACTACGCTAACGGACGCCCGGGGAAAGGTGGCGTTCCCGCCGCTCGCCGCCTCGGACCAGCCCTTTGTACGTTTCCCTTGTTCCCCAGCGCGGTCACGCAGCGCATCGACAGGAGAGTTCCTCGTGCCGAAGTCACGGATCCGCAAGAAGGACGACTTCACGCCGCCGCCGGCGAAGCAGCAGACCATCAAGCTCAGCAGTGGGCGGGGCTGGGTGGCGCCGCTGATGCTGGCGATGTTCCTGATCGGGCTGGCCTGGATCGTCATCTTCTATGTGACCAGCGGTGACATGCCCATCGAGTCCCTCCACAACTGGAACATTGTGGTCGGTTTCGGCTTTATCGCAGCGGGGTTCGTAGTCTCCACACAGTGGAAGTAGCAAGCCTTCCGGGGAGCCTTCCGAGGAGTTATCCACACCCTCGTCCACAGTGGGGAAAAACTCAGAAGATCTGTGGATAACTTCCCCGGGGTTGACGCCGGTGTGACTGGTCGGCGGCGCGGGGTGCCCCGGGGCGCCCCCGCCCACCAGCGGAAACGCAGCTGTGTGCACGGACGGACACGTGTTCCCCACGCCATGCACAAGATTCTGTACTCGCTGTGGACAACCCACCGCCCGGTCAGCCGGGAACACGGCGAGCTCAGCCCGGACTCAGCCCGGGAACACGGTGAGCGCAGGCAGCGTCGCCGTCCGTACGACCACCGCGGCGACGATCACCAGCAGCGTCAGACCGCAGGTCAGCCCCTGCACCAGCGTCCGCTTCCCACGGGGCGCGTGCACCATCCCGTAGGCCACGGCGGTGCCCACCACCAGGCCGCCGATGTGGGCCTCCCAGGCGATGTTGCTCCAGGTGAAGGTGAAGATCAGGTTGAGCACGAGCAGCGCCACGACCGGGCGCATGTCGTAGTTGAGCCGCCGCATCAGCACCGCCGTCGCGCCCAGCAGGCCGAAGATCGCCCCGGACGCGCCGAGCGAGGGCTGGCGGGGGTCGGCGACGACGAAGGTCAGGGCGGCGCCGCCCAGACCGGACAGCAGGTACAGCGCCAGATAGCGGGCCCGGCCCAGCGCCGCCTCCAGCGGGGGACCGATCCACCACAGCGAGAGCATGTTGAAGGCGATGTGCATCGGCGCCTGGTGCAGGAACATCGACGTCAGCAGGCGGTACCACTGGCCTTCCGCGACGCCTTGGGGCTCGCCGCCGAGCACGGCGCGGCCGAACAGCTCAAGATCGTCGAGCAGGGCGTCTCCGCCGGCCATGACCGCGATCCACAGGGCGACGTTGAGCCCCAGGAGGACCTTGGTGACCAGCCGGGGGTCGGCCGTGTGGGTGCCGCCCGCGAGCGTGCGCGGGGCGGTGGCCCGCGGGGCGTGCCCGGTGCCGGAGCCGTCGGCGACGCAGGCCGGGCACTGGAAGCCGACCGAGGCGCTCACCATGCACTCCGGGCAGATGGGCCGCTCGCAGCGGGTGCAGCGGATGCCCGTCTCCCGGTCGGGATGCCGGTAACAGCCGACGGCCTGGTCGTTCATGCGTTCCCCTTGCGCCGGTGGTGGGCGGGCCTGTCCGGGACGCGCGGCCCCGCCCGTCATACGGACGAGCGGGGCGCCGGGTTCCCTCGGGGCGTGACGAGGGAGAGGAAGTCCGTCGTCAGCGGGTCTCGATGACGACCGACTCGATGACCACGTCCTTCACCGGACGGTCGGTGCGCGGGTTGGTGTCGGTGGTGGCGATGGCGTCGACGACCTTCTTGCCGGCGTCGGTGGTGACCTCGCCGAAGATGGTGTGCTTGCCGGTCAGCCACGTGGTGGGCGACACGGTGATGAAGAACTGCGAGCCGTTGGTACCCGGGCCGGCGTTGGCCATGGCCAGCAGGTACGGCTTGTTGAAGGCCAGGTCCGGGTGGAACTCGTCCGCGAACTTGTAGCCCGGGCCGCCGGTGCCGTTGCCCAGCGGGTCACCGCCCTGGATCATGAAACCCTCGATGACGCGGTGGAAGACCGTGCCGTCGTACAGCTTGTCCGTGGTCTTCTGGCCCGTCTCCGGGTTGATCCACGCGCGCTCGCCCTTCGCGAGCTCGACGAAGTTGGCGACCGTCTTCGGGGCGTGGTCCGGCAGGAGCCGGATCTCGATGTCGCCCCGGTTGGTCTTCAGGGTGGCGTAAAGCTGCTCGGCCACGATCTACCTTCCATAGTCTTCACTGACGGCTACCGATCCTCGCACGGACGGGATCGCGGCGAGTAGCGGGCAAACGCCCGCGCGCCGCGCGAAACCGTGGCATGGTCGAGCCGGGTCCCCGCCCGCTCCGTCCCCCGTTGACCCGGATGCCCGCCCGCACGTGCCGGACCGCCCGTCCCCAGGCATGATTTTTCACTGGGTGGAAAGGCGACAAAACATACGCCACCGAGGAGGAGGTTCTCGTGACCCGCAAGGACAGCGTGCGCGCCGCGACCAGCACGGCGAAGGACAGCGTCCGGCACGCCGCGGAAGTGGTGGCGCCCTACGCCGGCACCGCGAAGGACGCCGCCGTGCACTATGCGCACGAGGCCCGGACCCGGCTGGCGCCCAAGGTCGCGGAAGCCGCGCACCAGGCCGCGCACCAGGCCCGCTGCCAGTACGACGCACACCTGCACCCGCGGATCGAGCAGGCGCGCGACGCCCTGCCCCCGAAGATCGACCAGGCCGCCGTGCGGGCCCGCACGGCCGTCGAGCCGGTCCGGGACGAGGCCGTCGCCCGCAGCGCCGCCGCCTTCGCCGCGCTGCGCGGACAGGTCAGCCCCCAGGAGATCGAGAAGCTGGTCGCCCGGCGGGACCGGCGGTGCCGGGCGGGGCGGGCGTTCCGGCGCCTCGCCGTGGTCGCCGTGGTCGCCGGCTGTGCGTACGCCGCCTGGAAGTGGTGGGACAGGCAGGCCAACCCGGACTGGCTGGTCGAGCCGCCCGAGGCCACCGAGGTGCGCGACCGCCCGCCGCTGAGCTCGGTCGACGGCGCGGGTCCCGCGGCCTCCTCCTCACCGCTCGACCCCGAGGTCCAGGCCAAGCAGGCCGAGGCCGAGTCCTCCCCCGACAACGGCGGGACGGACGACCGGCCGTTCTGACGGCGGCCGGCCGACAGGCAGGCCGGAAGAACGGCAGCCCGGCAGACCGAATGCACCGAGGCCCCCGGCCCGCGCTTTCCGCGCGGCCCGGGGGCTCGTCGTTTTCCGGGCCCGTGGTTATCCGGAAAAGAGCGCCCGCAAACAAGTTGTCGTGTGCAATAGATTACAGGTAATTCTTTGGAAAAGCGTCCGATGATTGGGGTTGTTTTAACCGGATTGCCCGCCCGTTCCCCCACCTAAGCTGCGAAGACGGCCCCTGCTGACTCCCGAGTTCTCCTGTTTCTCCACTCTCCGCCCTTTTGCGGCACACATAAACAGAGAGGTGCTGACATGGACACATTGGTTAAAGAACGCACAGCCGCCGGCCCCGGGTCGATAGAGCTGACATCCGCCGAACTGGTCACCTACCGGCACATCGCCCGGCAGGGTCTCGTACGCATCGACGAGCTGATGTCCGGCGCCCACGGCGACGTCAGCGTTCCGGCCGTGGACAAGCTCATCGCCACCGGTCTGGTGCGGCGGCTGGGAGCCGACTGCCTGGCCGCCGTCGACCCCGCCCTTGTGTCGGACCGGCTCCTCGGGCAGTGGGAAGAGCGGGTGGAGAACGCCCGGCTGGGCCTGCAGTGGATGCGCGGGCAGATGGCCGAGCTCGGTCTCATCTACGCCACCCAGCAGCAGGCGCTGCAGGGCCCCCACCTGGAGCGCATCGAATCGCACGAGGAGGTGGTCCGGGCCCTCGAACGGTACGCCGACGACTGCCGCGAGGAGGTCCTGTCCGCCCGGCCCGGCGGCGCCCACCCCGACGCGGAGCTGATCGAGGCCCGCTACCGCTACCAGCAGCTGCTCGGGCGCGGGGTGCAACTGCGCGCCCTCTACCAGTACTCCGCGCGCTTCCACCCGCCGACGGTGCGGCACACGGAGGAGGCCATCGGCGCGGGCGTCGAGATCAGGACGGTCACCGGGGACCTGGCCCGGTTCGTCATCTTCGACCGCGAGGTGCTCGTCGTACCGCTGCGCAGCAGCCCGGGCGGAGCGCTCGTGGTCCGGGACGCCGACCTCATCGCCTTCGCCGCCGAGATGTTCAACGCGGCCTGGTCGACCGGGGAACCCATCGACAAACCGCGCGAGCGGACGTTCGTCCAGAGCCTGGCGAACCAGACGAAGCGCTCCATCCTCCAGCACCTGATCGACGGCGCGGACGACCGGACGACCGCGCGCGCCCTGGGCATCTCGGTGCGCACGTGTCAGCGCCACGTCTCCGACATCATGCAGCAGCTCGGCGCCTCCAGCCGGCTCCAACTGGGCTTCCTCCTACGGGAGCAGGAGCTGCTGAGCGGACGAAGTCCGGTCGCCACCATGTGAACGACCGGACGCGGCGGAACGGTCCCGGCCGCGCGGAGGCCCGCACAGCCGGGACCACCGGGCCCTCCGCCGGGCCCGGGGCTCCTCACACCGACTCCGGCACCTGCGGACCGGGGGCCGGTACGGCGGCGCCCGCCGGCTCCGTCCGCTCGCGGCACAGGGCGACGAGGACGGCGCCGGCGATCGCCAGGCAGCCGGAGACGACCGCGGCCCAGCTCATGCCGGTGCTCATCTCGTGGGCGGCTCCCCCGCCGCGCGGGGCGAGCGCCAGGATCGCGGCGACCAGCGCGACGCCCAGGGAGGAACCCAGGTAGCGCGAGGCGTTGTTCGCCGCGGAGCCGACCGCCACGCGGTGGGCGGGCACGCTCCGTACGGCCAGCCCGGCGAGGGCCGCGTTGACCACGCCGCTGCCGAGGCCCGCCAGCACGAGGCCGGGCACGAACCGCCACCACGAGGACTCCTCGCCGATGCCGGCCAGAGCGAGCTCGCCGATCCCGCACAGGGCCAGGCCCGCGGCGACCTGCTGGCGGTCGCCGACGCGGGCGACGAACCGGCGGGCCTGCGGCGCGGCCACGAAGGACAGGCCGGACCAGAACGCGAGCAGGCCGGCGCTGCCCAGGGGACTGAGCCCCTGCATGCTCTGCGCCGCGGTCGGCACGTACGTCATCAGGCCGATCACGCCCATGCCGGTCACCAGCGCGCCGACGACCGAGGCGACGAACGCGGGGCGCTTGAAGAAGGCCGGCTCCAGCATGGGCTCCGCGACGCGCTTCTCGATCACCACGAAGCCGGCCAGCAGGACGACGGCGGCGGCCAGGAAGACCAGGACGTGGGGCCGGCCCCAGCCGCCCCGGCCCTCGGTGAGCCCCGCGATCAGCAGCGTGATGCCCGCACCGAGCGTGAGCACCCCGGCGAGGTCGAAGGCGCGCTTGTGCGCGCTGCGGGACTCCTCCAGCGAGCGGGCCGCCCAGAGCATGACCAGCGCGGCGAGCACCGCGAGGACCCAGTACGTGACCCGCCAGTCGGTGGCCCGGCCCAGGAGCGCGGAGAACACCGGGCCGATGGCGATGCCGCCGCCCACCATCGCTCCCCACAGGCCGGTGGCCCTGGCCCGCTCGGGGCCGGGGGCGAAGGCGTGGGCCAGGAGGCCGAGGCTGGAGGCCAGGAGCGCGGCGCTGGCCGCGCCCTGGACGATGCGGCCGAGGACGAACACCGGTGTGACGGGCGCGACGGCGCACACCACGGTGGAGACCACCAGCAGCGCCCCGCCGATCACGAACATCCGCTTGCGGCCGTAGTCGTCGGCGAGGGTCCCCGCCACCATCAGGCACGCCGCGAGGCCGACGCTGATGCTGCCCAGGATCCAGGTCTGCCCCGAGGGCCCGGAGCCGAGCGCCGCTCTGACGGTCTGCACGGTCGAGACGGGAGCGGTGAAGTTGATGAGCACGAGCAGGGTGGCCACGCACGAGATCGCGAGAGTCGAACGGGCGGAGGACCGGCGCTCGACCGGTTCGGTCGTCACTACTACCCCCAGGAGATCGGTGGAGTTCAGTCATTGAACCACATAGTTCAGTGACTGTACCGCTAGACTTTCGTCATGGCATTGGGACGTGGCTACGCAGACCAGGACTGTTCGCTGGCCCGGGCACTCGAAGTGGTCGGGGAACGGTGGACGCTCCTGGTGCTCCGCGACTGCTTCTACGGAGTGCGGCGCTTCGGCGACTTCCACGCCCACCTCGGCATCCCGCGCGCCGTGCTCGCCGACCGCCTCAAGGCCCTGGCCGCGGTGGGCGTCGTCGAGCGCCGCCCCCACACCACGGGCGTCGAGGTCGACTACGTCCTCACCGAGCGCGGGCTCGACCTCTGGCCGATCGTGTTCTCCCTGGCGCAGTGGGGCGAGCGCTGGCTCGCCCCGGAGGGCTCGCGCCGGCTCTTCAGCCACGCCGCGTGCGGCACGGACATCGGCTCCGGCGGCGCATGTCCCGCGTGCGGCACCGTCCCCCCGCCCGCCGACCTCCTCATCCGCCAGGGCCCCGGCGCCGACGCGACGCTGCGCGACGACCGGGTCAGCACGGCCCTGCGCAGCGGCCCCCACCGCCTCCTGACCGACCTGTTCCCGGCACCCGCGCACACGGCCCCGTCCGGCCCCTGAACAGGGCCGTCGTCCGGTTCCGGAGCGGTTCCGGCCACCCGGCCGGGCGATACATGCCCCATGCACCCGTCTTGTGACTCTCCTGTTTACGACAGTCGCAATCACGACGCCCCCGGAAGCTGTCGCGGCAGGACGGCCCGCTGGCAGGGTCTCTCCCAGGGAGCGCTCCGGCAGCTCCCCGCAGGGACGTGCCGTCCCGCAGAGGCGCGGCGGCAGTTCACGTAATTCATGGGGGAATGACGCATGCCTGGATCCGAGTGGGCGGCCGGCGACGCGCTGCGACGCGAGGTCCTGGGAAACACCTATGTCGACGGCGTGTCCGACACGTGGGCAGGAGCAGCCGAGCTGCAGGACCTGGTCGTACGCCTCGCCTGGGGGACCGTCTGGCAACGGCCCGCGTTCGACCGGAAGTTCCGGAGCCTGCTCACCGTCGCCATCCTCACGGCGATGAACCGCAAGCACGAGCTGGAGCTCCACATCGGCGGCGCGCTGCGCAACGGGTGCACGGTGGACGAACTCGTCGAGGTCGCCCTCCAGTGCGCCGTGTACTGCGGGTTTCCCGCCGCGATCGACACCGTGCGGTCGATCAAGCAGATCAGCGACGCGATGTCCTGACCAGCGGACCTGGCAAAGCCGCCCCGAACTGGGAAGACCTCAACGGAGTCCCACTGTGAAACCTAGGGCAGTGCACACGGTCACGGTTGGCATAGTCGGCGTGGGCCCTCGCGGATTGTCCGTCCTGGAGCGCATCGTCGAGAACGCGCGTGACCGTACCGGCGATTCTCTTGTCATCCATCTCTTCGAACCCAGGAACTTCGGTTCCGGTGACGTCTGGCGGACCGATCAGTCCCCCGACCTCATCATGAACATCGTCGCCTCCCAGATCACCGCCTTCGCGGACGACACCGTGAAGATGTCCGGCCCGGTCCGCAAGGGCCCGAGCCTGTACGAGTGGTCGGCCCGGCTGGCGGCGGGAGACATCTCCGGGGACCACCCCGAGGCCGTCCTGGCCGAGGCCCGGGAGGTCCACGAGAACAGTTACTGCCGCAGGTCCTTCTACGGGCACTACCTCGAATGGGCCTACGGCGAGATCCTGCGCAACCGCCCGGACACCATCGACATCCACGAGCACCGGGGCAAGGTCGTCTCGGTGACCGACACCGAGGCCGGCGGCCAGCTCGTGACCACGGACACCGGGCAGTCGGCCGAGGTCGGCCAGCTCGTGCTGGCCACGGGCCACGGGGCGGTGCACCCGTCCGCCGACGAGGAGACCCTGCGGGGCTTCGCCGCGGCGACGGGCGGCCGCTTCCTCCCGCCCGCCAACCCCGCCGACGCCGACCTGAGCGGCATCGCCCCCGGTCAGCAGGTACTCATCCGCGGCCTCGGGCTGTCCTTCTTCGACTACATGTCCCTGCTCACCCAGGGCCGCGGCGGCACGTACGTGCGGACCGGCGACGGGCTGGTGTACCGGCCCTCCGGGCGCGAGCCGCACATCGTCTGCGGCTCCCGCCGGGGCGTGCCCCTGCACGGCCGGGCGGACAACGAGAAGGGCGACCTGCGCCACGAGCCGAAGATCCTCACCGAGGAGCACATCGACAAACTGCGCTCGAACGCCGGGCCGTCCGGGGCCCTCGACTTCCGGCGCGACTGCTGGCCGCTGATCGCCAAGGAAGTCGAGACCGTCTACTACCGGCGCCTGGTGGAGATCAGGGAGTCGGAGGACGCCGCGGACGAATTCGGCGCGCTCTACAGCCTGCTCCCCTGGTCCTGCGACTCCGAGCGCACCGTCCTGCGCAAGTTCGGCGTCCCGGAGGAGCAGTACTGGGACTGGGACCGGGTGGCCCGGCCGTGGACCGACGGCGACGTCGCGTCCTCCCGCGCCTGGACCGGCTTCCTGCGGTCCTACCTGGTGGACGACATCGCCGAGGCCCGCCGGGGAAACCTCAGCAGCCCCGTGAAGTCCGCCCTGGACGTCCTGCGCGACATCCGCAACGAGATGCGCTACGTGATGAACAACGGCGGCATCGAGGGGCGTTCGTACCAGGACGACGTCGAGGGCTGGTTCAACTCGCTGCACGCGTTCCTCTCCCTGGGGCCGCCCTGGAGCCGGGTCGAGGAGCTCGTGGCGCTGATGGACGCCGGCGTGGTCGAGGTCGCCGGTCCCCGCTTCACGGTGGACCACGACCACGCGCGCGGCGTCTTCGTCGGCAGCTCGGCCGTCCCCGGTGACGTCCGTACGGGCACCGTCCTCATCGACGCCCGGCTCCCCAAGGTGGACCTCGCCCGGACGGACAACTCGATCCTCGTCCACCTCAAGAAGCACCAGCAGGTGAAGCACTTCACGGTGCAGACCGCTTCGGCCGGCGAGTACGTCACCGGCGGCGTGGCCGTCACCGAGCGGCCCTTCCGGGTCATCCGCAGCGACGGGTCGGTCCACCCGCGGCGCTATGTGTTCGGCGTGCCGACGGAAGGGGCGAACTGGGTCACCGAGACCGGCATCCGCCCCAACGTCAACTCCATCACCGTGGGCGACAGCGACTCCATCGCGCGGGCCGTGCTCGGCCTTTCCTGAGGACACCTGACACAAGCCCGACACCAGAAAGAAGTCATCATGAGTCCGCTTTCCGCCGCGGAACTGGACCCCGTGGACATCCTCGCGGTCGACGACGAGCTCGGCGAGACCGAGCGGGACATCAGGGACACCGTGCGGGCCTTCGCCCGGACCGAGCTGGCCCCGCACGTCGCCGGATGGTTCGAGGCCGACACCATGCCGCGCGAGATCGTCAAGCACCTCGGCGCCCTGGGGCTGCTCGGCATGCACCTTGACGGCTACGGCTGCGCGGGCGCCGGCGCCACGGCGTACGGGGTGGCCTGCCGGGAGCTGGAGGCCGTCGACTCGGGGCTGCGCTCCTTCGTCTCCACCCAGGGCTCGCTGGCCATGTACGCCCTCCACCGCTGGGGCTCGGAGGAGCAGAAGCAGCGGTGGCTGCCGGCCATGGCCGCGGGCGAGGCCGTCGGCTGCTTCGGCCTGACGGAGCCGGACGCCGGCTCGGACCCGAGCGCCATGCGCACCCGCGCCCGCCGCGACGGCGACGACTGGGTGCTCGACGGCTCGAAGATGTGGATCACCAACAGCCCGTTCGCCGACGTGGCCGTGGTGTGGGCCCAGACCGACCCCGAGCAGGGCGCGAAGGGCATCCGCGGCTTCGTCGTCCCGGCCGGCACGCCCGGCTTCACCGTCAACAAGATCACCCGCAAGCTGTCGCTACGCGTCTCGGTGACCGGCGAACTCGTCCTCGACGGCGTGCGCCTGCCCGCCGACGCCGTCCTGCCGGGCGCCGCGGGCCTCTCCGGGCCGCTGAGCTGTCTGAGCGAGGCCCGCTTCGGGATCGTCTGGGGCGCAGTGGGCGCCGCCCGCGCCTGCTACGGGACGGCCCTGGAGTACGCGGGTCAGCGCGAGCAGTTCGGCCGTCCCCTGGCCGGTTTCCAGCTCACCCAGCGGAAGCTCTCGGAGATGGCCGTACAGGTCGCCCAGGCGTCCCTGCTGGCCGCCCGGCTCGGCCGGCTCAAGGACGCCGGCCGCCTGGACCCCGCACAGATCAGCGTGGGCAAGCTGGCCAACGTGCGCGCGGCGCTCGACATCGCCCGCAGCGCCCGGACGATCCTGGGCGGCAACGGGATCACCCTGGAGTACCCGGTCTTCCGGCACATGGTGAACCTGGAGACGGTGCTCACCTACGAGGGCACCGAGGAGATGCACCTGCTCTCCATCGGCAAGGCGGTGACCGGTGTCCAGGCCTTCCGCTGACATCCGGCCGCACGAGAGCGCCTTCGTCGCGGCGGCCGGGCTGGTCGTCACCGAGGTGAGCCCCACCCGCGTCCGCGGCCACATCGACCTCGGACCGGACCACCACACCCCGTGGGGCATCGTCAACGGCGGCGTCTACACCACCGCCGTCGAGAGCGCGGCCTCCCACGGGGCGTCGGCGGCCGCCGGCCCCGGCCGGCACGCCGTGGCCGTGCACATCTCCACCGACCTGCTGCGCTCGCGGACCGAGGGCCGGGCCGAGGTCGTCGCCGAGGCCGTGCACCAGGGCCGCACGCAGCAGATCTGGGTCGTCACCGTCTCCGACGGACAGCCCCTCGCCCGCGGCCAGGTGCGGCTGCAGAACACCGGCACGGGCACGGGCGTCGGCACCGGCACCGGCACCGGCACGGGACAGGAGCAGACATGACCGCGTTCCCCGCCCTGGGCCTCGACACCGCGAGCCGCTTCCTCGTGGCGCTGGGCCTGGAGTTCGACGAGGTCGCGGGCGACGGCGTCCGGGGCCGCATCGCACTCGGCCCGCAGCACCACAATCCGTGGGGCGTCGTGCACGGCGGAGTCCACAGCACCGTCGTCGAACGGGCGGCCAGCGTCGGCGCCTCGAAGGCCGTCGCGGACCGCGGCCTCTTCGCCGTGGGCGTGCACAACGCGACGGACGTGTTCGTCACGACGACCGGCGGCCCCGCCCTCGTCACCGCCCACCCGGTGTTCCAGGGCGACCTCCAGCAGGTGTGGTCCGTGGAGATCACGGCAGGCGGCGGCACCGGCCCCCTCCTGGCCCGCGGACAACTGCGGCTGCAGAACGTCCCGAAGCGGGCCTCGTAGACGGCCCGCCTCTTTAAAGACCCGCCTCTTTAAAAGAGAAGCACCCCCGTACCCCGAAAGGCCATGCAATGACTGCGTCACCGTCCCGCAAGGTTCTGGACCTGATGATCGGCTACTGGGCCTCGCAGAGTGTCTACGTGGCCACCAAGCTGGGCCTCCCCGAGCACATCGAGAGCGGCCTCACCACCAGCCGCGAGCTCGCCGAGGCCACCGGCTCCCACGAGCGCTCGCTGTTCCAGCTCATGCGCTTCCTCACCGGTCTCGGGATCCTGGAGGGCGACGACAAGACCGGCTTCTCGCTCACCCCGGCCGGCGAGCTCCTCAAGGAGGACGCGCCCGACTCCCTGCGCGACCTCACCCTGATGTACGGCGAAGAGTTCTACGAGACCTGGGGAAAGCTGCTCCACAACGTCAAGACGGGGCAGCCCGCCTTCGAGGCCGCCTTCGGCGCCCCGATGTACCCGTACTTCACCGCCAACCAGGAGTCCGCACGCCGGTTCGACGGCACCATGGCCGGCGGCGCGTTCTTCCGCGACCTGCCGCGGGTCTTCGACTTCTCGTCGGCGCGCACCGTCGTCGACATCGCGGGCGGCACCGGCGCCCTGCTCTCCGAGGTCCTCAAGGCCGCCCCCCACGTCAAGGGCGTGCTCTTCGACCAGGCCCACGTGATCGAGGCCGCGAAGGCCGCCATGGCGGACCGCGGGCTCACGGAGCGCGTCTCCTACGTCGAGGGCGACTACACCGCCTCGCTCCCCACCGGCGGCGACGTCTACCTGTGGTCGCGCATCCTGCACAGCCGCTCCGACGAGTCCTGCGTCGACCTGCTGAAGCGCTGCCACGACGCCATGGACCCGGACGGCACCGTCATCGTGCTGGAGCGCACGATCCCGCCGACCGGCGAATCCTCCCTCGGGCTCTGGTTCGACCTGCAGATGATGGTCCTCGTCGGCGGCACCGAGCGCAGCGAGCAGGAGTACGCGGACCTGTTCGCGGAGTCCGGCCTCGCCCTGCACGCCGTCCTCCCGCTCTCCCTGGACATGTTCGCCATCGTCGCGAGGCGCGCGTGACGGTGCCGGCGGCGACGGCGGCGACGGCCGGCGCACCGGGTCACGCCTTCACCGAGCTGACGCCGGTCTCCTTCCTGCGCCGCGCCGCCGCCGTGTTCGCCGACCGCCCTGCCGTCGTCGACGGCGACTTCCGCTGTACGTACGCGGAGTTGTGGGACCGCTCCCAGCGGCTGGCGGGGCTGCTCGCGGAGCACGGCGTCCGGCCGGGCGACCGGGTGTGCGTCCTCGCCCCGAACACCCACCTGACGCTCGAAGCGCACTACGGGGTGCCCCTGGCCGGTGCGGTGCTCGTCGCCCTCAACACCCGGCTGGCCCCCGCCGAGATCGCCTACATCCTCGAACACAGCGGCGCCCGCCTGGTGCTGGCCGACACCGAGCTCCTGCCCCGCCTGGAGAACGCGCTCGGCCTGCTCGCCGAGCGGCCGGCCGTCATCGGCTCGGACCGCTACGACGAGGCGGTCGCCGCAGCCGCGCCGCACCGGGTCGAGGTCACCGACGAGCGCGGGCTGCTGTCCGTCAACTACACCAGCGGCACCACCGGACGCCCGAAGGGAGTGATGTACCACCACCGGGGCGCCTACCTCAATGCACTGGCCATGGCCTTCCACACCCGGATGGACCCGGCCTCGCGCTACCTGTGGACGCTGCCCATGTTCCACACCAACGGATGGTGTTTCCCCTGGGCGGTCACCGCGGCGGGCGGCGTGCACCACTGCCTGCGCAAGGTCGACCCGGCCGAGGTCTGGCGGGCACTGCGGTCCGACGGCATCACCCACCTCTGCGCGGCCCCGACCGTCCTGACCATGCTCGCCGACCACCCCGACGCGGCCCCCGTCCCGCACCCCGTACGGATCTTCGCGGGCGGTGCCCCGCCCCGGCCGGCGCTGCTGGCGCGGATGACCGGACTGGGCGTGGACGTCACGCACTTCTACGGGCTCACCGAGACGTTCGGCAACGCGCTGCTGGGCATCCAGCAGCCCGAATGGGCCGCCCTCGCCCCCGAGGACCGGGTCCGCAAGGCCGGCCGGCAGGGCGTCGCCAACGTCGTCGGGGAACCCGCGCGCGTCGTCGACCGCGACGGCGACGACGTCCCCGCCGACGGCGAGACGATCGGCGAGATCCTCCTCCGCGGCAACAACGTCATGCTCGGCTACTACCGCGACGAACAGGCCACCGCGAAGGCCTCGGCCGGAGGATGGTTCCGCACCGGGGACCTCGCCGTCCACCACCCCGACGGCTACGTCGAGATCCGCGACCGCGCCAAGGACGTCATCATCTCCGGCGGCGAGAACATCACCTCGGTGGAGGTCGAGAACGCCCTGACCGCGCACCCCGAGGTGGCCGAAGCGGCAGTGGTGGCGGGGCCGCACGCGGTCTGGGGCGAAGTCCCCGTCGCCTTCGTCTCCCGCCGCCCCGGAGGCTCCGTCGGCGAAGAGGAGCTCATCGCATTCGTGCGCGCCCGGCTCGCCCGGTTCAAGGCGCCGCACCGGATCGTCTTCGGGCGGCTCCCCACGACGTCGACGGGCAAATTGCAGAAGAACCTGCTGCGCGAACGGGCGTCCGCCCTCCCCGCCGGCCGCGAACCCGAGTGAGTCGCCCGCCTTACCGACCCTGAATTCGAGTAATTCAAGCAAAGGATGAGTGGATGTCCCGCCGCCTGTTCACTTCGGAGTCCGTGACCGAGGGTCACCCCGACAAGATCGCCGACCAGATCAGCGACACGATCCTCGACGCCCTCCTGAAGGAGGACCCGGGCTCCCGGGTAGCCGTGGAGACGCTCCTCACCACCGGCCTGGTCCACATAGCCGGCGAGGTGACGACCAGGGCCTACGCCGACATCCCCGGCCTCGTCCGCAAGAAGATCCTGGACATCGGCTACGACTCGTCCAGGAAGGGTTTCGACGGTTCTTCCTGCGGTGTGTCGGTGTCGATCGGCGCGCAGTCGCCGGACATCGCCCAGGGTGTGAACGCGGCCTACGAGGCGCGTGTGGAGGGCGATGAGGACGAGCTCGACCGGCAGGGTGCCGGTGACCAGGGCCTGATGTTCGGCTACGCGTGCGACGAGACGCCGGAGCTGATGCCGCTGCCGATCCATCTGGCGCACCGGCTCTCCCGCCGCCTGTCGCAGGTGCGCAAGGACGGGACGGTCCCGTATCTGCGGCCGGACGGCAAGACGCAGGTGACGATCGAGTACGACGGTGACAAGGCCGCGCGTCTCGACACGGTGGTCGTCTCCTCGCAGCATGCGGCGGACGTCGACCTGGAGACCCTCCTCGCCCCCGACATCCGCAAGTTCGTCGTCGAGCACGTCCTCAAGGAGCTCGTCGAGGACGGCATCAAGCTGGACACCGACGGCTACCGCCTCCTCGTGAACCCCACGGGCCGTTTCGAGATCGGTGGCCCGATGGGTGACGCGGGTCTGACGGGCCGGAAGATCATCATCGACACGTACGGCGGCATGGCCCGTCACGGCGGCGGCGCCTTCTCGGGCAAGGACCCGTCCAAGGTCGACCGCTCGGCCGCGTATGCCATGCGCTGGGTCGCCAAGAACGTCGTCGCCGCAGGCCTGGCGTCGCGGTGCGAGGTGCAGGTCGCGTACGCGATCGGCAAGGCCGAGCCCGTCGGCCTGTTCGTGGAGACCTTCGGCACCCACACCGTCGACACGGACAAGATCGAGAACGCGATCGCCGAGGTCTTCGACCTCCGCCCGGCCGCGATCATCCGCGACCTGGACCTGCTGCGCCCGATCTACGCGCAGACCGCCGCGTACGGCCACTTCGGCCGTGAACTCCCGGACTTCACCTGGGAGCGCACCGACCGCGTAGCCGCCCTGAAGAAGGCCGCAGGGGCGTAATCAGCCGAGCCGCAGGCAAGGAGAGAGCTCCCGTGCGCATCACAGTCACCGGTTCGATAGCCACCGACCACCTGATGGTCTTCCCCGGACGCTTCGCCGACCAGCTCATCACCGAGCAGCTCGACAAGGTGTCCCTGTCCTTCCTCGCCGACCACCTCGAAGTCCGCAGGGGCGGCGTGGCGGCCAACATCTCCTTCGGTCTGGGCCGCCTCGGCCTGCGCCCGGTGCTCGTCGGCGCGGCCGGCGTCGACTTCGCCGAGTACGAGGCCTGGTTGCGCGCCGGCGGCGTGGACACCGGATCGGTCCGGGTCAGCGAGACCCTGCACACGGCCCGCTTCGTCTGCACCACGGACGCCGACCAGAACCAGATCGCCACCTTCTACGCCGGGGCCATGGCCGAGGCCCGCGAGATCGACCTGGCCGAGGTGGCGCGGCGCGCCGGGCGGCTCGACCTCGCCCTCGTCGGCGCGGACGACCCGGCCGCCATGCTCCGGCACACCGCCGCCGCCCACCGCCTGGGCGTCGCGGTGGCGGCCGACCCGTCCCAGCAGCTGGCCCGGCTCGACGCGGACCAGACCCGGTCCCTCGTGGACGGCGCCCGCTTCCTGTTCACCAACGAGTACGAGGCCGCGCTGCTCAAGGAGCGGACGGGCTGGACCGCGCAGCAGGTGCTGGGCCGCGTCGGCATGTGGATCACCACGCTCGGGGCCGACGGCGCGGTGCTCGCCCGGGACGGCGAGGACCCCGTGCCCGTCCCCGCGGTCCCGGCGGGCGCGATCGCCGACCCGACGGGCGCGGGGGACGCGTTCCGCTCCGGGTTCCTCGCCGGAACCGCCTGGGGCTGGACGGCCGAACGGGCCGCCCAGCTCGGCTGCACCCTGGCCACCACCGTCCTGGAGTCCACCGGCACCCAGGAGTACAAGCTCGTGCCCGCGGACCTCGTGGGCCGCGCCGCCGACGCCTACGGGCCGGCCGCGGCCGCCGACCTGGAGCTGCGGCTGGCGGGGGTGTGAGAAGGGCTCTCCGGCCCGCGCGATGTGCGCGGGCCGGAGAGCCCTCCCGTGCGACGGGTGACGCGCGACGGGTGACGTGCGGCGTGCGACGTGCGACGTGCGACCGCGTCCGGCGGGCCCGGGCAGTCTTGGACGGGATCAGGCCGCCTCAGGCGCCGCCCCGGCCCGGTCCCGCTCCGTACCGGCCGTGAAGAACGCCGCCGCCTCGTCGAGCGCGTCCTGGTCGTCGTGCACCTGGCCCGGCCGCGTGCCGCTGCCGAGCAGGACGCCGCCGAAGTTCATGCCCATGAACTCGGCGGTGAGCCGCAGCGAGCCGACGAGCGGCTCGGCGACCCTGCGGTCCCGGGTGGCGTGCCCGGCGACGCCGTACAGCGTCCGGCCGCCCATGGCCGCCCGGAAATCGGCGCCGGGCACGCGCAGCCACCCGGACCAGTGGTCCAGGTAGAGCTTGGCGGGCGTCGCCAGGCTGTACCAGTAGACGGGGGAGACGATGACGAGGTCCGTGGCGGACAGGGTCGCGTCCAGCAGCATCCGGGCGTTCCCGGTCGGCTGCGGGTACACCCCGTCGCCCTCGTGGCGCAGGTCCTCGAAGGGGTCGAGCGGGTGATCGGTGAGCCGTATCCACTGCTGCTCGACCGGGGCCGGCAGCGCCTCGGCCGCCTTCCTCGCCAGCTGCTCGGAGTTCCCGGACACCCCGGGCGTCCTCGAACTGGCCAGCAGGAAGAGGAATTTACGTGACAACGGGCACCTCTCTCAGAAGGAGGGACGGCCCGCCGGTCCGGCGGTGCCGGCCGGAACAGGCGACGGCGGCGACGGCGGAAACCGGCGTCGGCACGTCGTGCACGGAGAAATTACCCGACGCCCCCTGCACCGCAGTGCTGCGTTCGGCGCCGGAGAGCCTGGCCAGCGCCTTGCGCCGGACCCGCTCCCGGGCGGCCGCCGCGGAAACGGGCCCCTCGGCCCGCTCGAGCGCCAGACAGAGCCGGATCCCGGCGGAGAGCCCGAGCACCCAGGCGTCCGCGGACCAGACGAGGTCCAGGACCAGGGGCGTCGCGCACGCCCCCGCGTCGTCCTCCGGCGCGTCCTCCCGCAGGCCCCGCCCCCCGGACACCCACATCCCGGCGGACATGTCGATCGCCTCCGGTGCGGCCCCCACGAGGTCGGCCAGCACGCGCCGCGCACCGGCGCGGGCCGCCGCGAAGCCGCGGCGCTCCGCCGGGCGCGTGATGCGGGCGCACCGGATCTTCTCCTCGCGCGACAGCAGTGCGATGTCGCCGATCGCGTCCGCACGGCGCCCGCCCGGGCGGCCCGCGTCGCAGAACCACACGTGCACTTCGTCCCTCACGGGGAGTGTGCGATGCACAGTGCCTCCTCCCGCCCCGTCCGGCGAAGCCGAGAAGCGGAGCCGGTTACTCAAAGAGCAGAGACGGTTACCTGCCGACGAATCCCATTCCTTTTCGGAAAGGCCACCGGTAGGGTCTGTGAAGGCCGAAAGAACGGTCGACGGGGGAGGATGTCGGATCAGATGACCGGGACAGCCCTGCGGATTTCCATGAATGGAATGTTTCCGCAGTGCGAAGCCGTCCCCACCACCGGGCCTACCAGGGCTGACTCTGCCAGATGATGTCGTCGGTGCCGTCCTGGCCTGCCCTGGAGCCTCCCCCGAGCCCCCCGGCAATGCCGACCGCGGCCTTGAATGCAGAAATAGCAAAATTAAACTTCACGCCAAATCCCCCCGGTTATGCAGTGGCGTTCCGGACGCCACCTCCCGTTACCCCCACGGTGCCCCGGAAACCGGACCGGGCGCCATAAGCGCCCTATGGCGAGAAGTCGTCAGCGAGTTCTCTTCACCCTCCACCGAGCCGACGATTGAGAAGAAAATGGACAAAATCGCTACAGAGGCGCCCCTCTCGCCTCTCGGTGACCTCCATGTACTGCTCTACCGCATGGCCCTCGAACACGGCCGGCTCCGGCCGCGGGACGCGGCGCTCCACCTGGACGTACCCGGAGCCGAGGTCTGCGCCGCGGTGGCGGAACTCTCCCGGCTGCACCTGCTCCACCCCGCCGAGGACGCTCCGGACGCGGCCCGGCCCGCGGGGTCGGCGGCCTGCGACAGCGACACCGCGTACGCCCCCCGCAGCCCCGACGTCGCGGCCACCCACGTCACCGGCCCGATCGAGTCGCAGATCCAGCAACTCCACCGCGAGTCCGAGCGGATGAGCAGTCACGTGATGGCGATGAAGCCGGTCTTCGAGGAGTCCTGGCACGGCCACTTCACCCGGACCCCCATCGAGTACCTGACCACCCTCGACGCCGTCCGCGCCGCCCTCGCGCGGCTGTCCGCCGCCGCCCGCGTCGAAGTCGCCGCAGCCCACCCCGACCTGCCCGCCCCCGCCACCCTGGAGGAGGGCCTGCAGCGCACCACCGAGGCGATCGGCCGCGGCGTGCTCCTGCGCACCGTCTACCCCCACTCGGTGCTCTCCCACGCGTACATGCGCCAGCACCTGAGCAGGATGGTGGCGCTCGGCGCCCGGGTCCGCACCACGGCCCACGTGCCCGACCGGGTCCTCTTCTTCGACGCCACCACGGCCGTCCTCGCCGACCACGGCAGCTCCTCGGACGACGGCAAGGGCGCGCTCGCCGTCCGCGACCCCTCTCTCGTGCGCTTCCTCTACCGCTCCTGGGAGAGCGCCTGGGAGTCCGCGCGACCGTTCACCGGGGAGACCGACGACGGCTCCGCCAAGGACGAACTGCGCCGCTCCGTCCTCGAACTCCTGGAGTCCGGGATGAAGGACGAGGTGGCGGCCCGCAGGCTCGCGATGTCCGTCACCACCTACCGGCGGCACGTCACCGAACTGCTCACCGAGCTCGGCGCACAGAGCCGTTTCCAGGCGGGAAGCTACGCCCGCCGGGCGGGCCTGCTGAACGGCTGACGTGCGGCACGTGCCCGCGGCAACGCCCGGCGCCGCCCCATGAAAAAATCCCCTCCGCCCCGCGTTTCCGCAGGTCAGAGGGGATTGTTTGTGGAGCCTAGGGGAGTCGAACCCCTGACATCTGCCATGCAAAGACAGCGCTCTACCAACTGAGCTAAGGCCCCGTCGCCGACCAGACTACCCGGTGCCCGCGCTCTTTTCCGACCGGGTATCGCCGGGGCCCAGCACTCTCCGTAGGATGCACCGCAAGATTCGCTGCAGCGAAGCGAAGGGGAGAGCGAGATGGACGCAGCACAGCAGGAAGCCACCGCGCGCGCACGGGAGCTGCAGCGGAGCTGGTACGGGGAGCCTCTGGGGGCGCTCTTCCGCCGTCTCATCGACGACCTCGGCCTCAATCAGGCCCGGCTCGCCTCCGTGCTCGGCCTGTCCGCGCCGATGCTCTCGCAGCTGATGAGCGGCCAGCGCGCGAAGATCGGCAACCCCGCGGTGGTCCAGCGGGTGCAGGCGCTGCAGGAGCTCTCCAGCCAGGTCGCGGACGGCACCGTGAGCGCCGCGGAGGCCGCGGACCGGATGGAGGAGGTCAAGAAGAGCTCGGGCGGCTCCGTCCTCAACTCCACGCAGACGACGGCCAGCAGCGGCGCGCCGACCGTCCGCCGGGTGGTCCGCGAGATCCAGTCGCTGCTGCGCTCCGTGGCCGGCGCGGGCGACATCATCGAGGCCGCGCAGAGCCTCGCCCCCACCCACCCCGAACTGGCCGAATTCCTGCGGGTGTACGGCGCCGGGCGGACCGCCGAGGCGGTCGCGCACTACGAGGCCCACCAGAGCTGACCGCGCGCACGCGATGGGTGAGCTCTTCGCCGGGCGTTACGAGCTGGTGGACCCGATCGGCCGGGGCGGCGTGGGGGCCGTCTGGCGGGCCTGGGACCGGCGCCGCCGCCGCTACGTGGCGGCCAAGGTCCTCCAGCAGAGCGACGCCCACACCCTGCTGAGGTTCGTCCGCGAGCAGGGGTTACGGATCGACCACCCCCACGTGGTCGCGCCGATGAGCTGGGCGGCCGACGACGACAAGGTGCTGTTCACCATGGACGTGGTGAGCGGCGGGTCCCTCGCCCATCTCATCGGCGACTACGGGCCCTTGCCGCCGCACTACGTGTGCGTCCTGCTGGACCAGCTGCTCTCCGGCCTCGCCGCGGTGCACGCGGAAGGCGTGGTGCACCGGGACATCAAGCCCGCCAACGTCCTGCTGGAGGCCACCGGCACCGGCCGGCCCCACGTGCGGCTCTCCGACTTCGGCATCGCCATGCGCAAGGGGGAACCGCGCCTCACCGACGCCAACTACGTGATGGGCACCCCCGGTTATTTCGCGCCGGAGCAAATGCTGGGCGAAGAGCCCGATTTCCCGGCCGACCTCTATGCGGTCGGCCTGACGGCGCTGTACCTCCTCACGGGCCGCAAGCCCGACGCCGAGGCGCTCATGGAGCGCTTCGCCGAGCACGGCACGCCCTGCGCCCCGGAAGAGGTCCCCGAGCCCCTCTGGCAGGTCATTGCGGGCCTCCTGCAGCCCGAGCCGGGGCTGCGCTTCCGTACGGCCACAGGGGCGCGCAAGGCCCTTGCCGCGGCCGTGGAGATGATGGACGGCCCCGCCACGGCCGCCGAGGAGCCCATCGAGGTCTTCGACCAGCTCGGCCCGCTGCCCTCGGGGTTCGGCCCGGAGGGCCCGGCGCACGCGCCCGTCCCGCTCCCGCCGCCCCTGCCGGCCTATCCGCCCCTTCCGGCGGCCCGGCTGCCGCAGCCGCCGGCTCAGCTCCCTCCGGCGCAGCTTGCGCCCGTGCAGCACACACCGCCGGCCACGCGCGCGTACACGGCGGCACGGCCCGTACGGCACCGCATACGGCAGCCGGGACCGCCCGCGAAGGTGGCCGTGCCGGTGCTGATCGTGGCGCTGCTCTGCCTGGGGATCGGCATCTGGGCCCTCAACGCCGCATAGGTTGCTTTCGCAACTCAATTATTTGCAATCGAAAACTGCAGGGTGGCCGAAAACAGCAGGGCCCCGGCCGTGTCGGCCGGGGCCCTGCTCAGGACTCGTTTTGTCTCACACACCCGAACCTGCGGGCACGGAGTCGGTCGCCTCCGTCCACAGGTCCTGCTCGGCGCGATCCGCCTGGATCTGGCGGTACACGAGGAGCCCGCCGATGGCGGCCAGTGCGACCAGGAGGAGCTTCTTCACCGCGCGACCTCGTCTTTCCTTGACGTAAGGGGACCTCTGGTGGCCGATGATACACACCGGCCGATACCGATCGGTGACCTGTGCGGCGTCCCGTCCACGATCCGGCCGCGGGCCCAACTGCCCGTCCTGCGAAAACAGATCGGCCCGGGCGGAGAAATCTCCGACCGGGCCGATCGTGCGGTGGGGCTAACAGGACTTGAACCTGTGGCCTCTTCCTTATCAGGGAAGCGCTCTAACCGTCTGAGCTATAGCCCCTCGCGACACCGAAAGATTAGCGCACTCGGGGCCCAGTCCCAAAATCCTGTCGGACCGGGCCCCGGCCGGCGCTATTCGTCCTCGGCCAGCGTGAGCTCCACACCGCCCACGAAACCCGCCGAGAGGTTGTAGATGAAGGACCCCAGCGTGGCCAGCGCGGTGGCCAGGACCACGTTGATCACGGCGATGACCGACGTGAAGAGCAGGGTGTGCGGCAGCGACAGGAACGACTGCAGGTCGAAGCCGCCGCCGTCGCTGGAGCTCGTGGCGTCGCTGATCGTGCCGCCGACGGTCTCGAAGACGCCCATGGCGTCCATGACCGTCCACAGCACGGCGGAGGCCACGATCGTGCACACGCCCAGCGCGATCGACAGCAGGAAGCTGACCTTCATCACCGACCACGGGTCGGCCTTGGCCACCCGCAGCCGTGCCGTACGCGTACGCGGCTCCGGACGGCCCGCGGGACGCGGCGCGGCGCCCGCCGCACCACCGGTGCGGGCGGCGCCCTGAGGGGCCGCAGGGCGCGGGACGGAGCCCGCCGCCCCACCGGGCTTCGCGGCCCCCTGCGGGGCCGCCTGGGGCGCCTGGGAGCCCTTGGGGGCGCCCTTCTTCAGGGCGCCCGCAGGTGCCTTGGAGCCGTCCTGGCCGGGGATCCGGGGCGGGGCCTTGACGGCGTTGCGCGGGTCGGCCGAAGCGGCCTTCGCCGAGCCCTTCGCCGCCGGCTTGCCCCCGTTGTTCCCGGCCTTCGCGCTCTCAGCGTCGTCTGCCACGGATGCAGCCTTCCCGGCCTCGGCGGCCTTCACGTCTGAGGACTGCGCAGCCTTGGAGCTCGCGGCCTTTCCGGCCTTCGCCGTCTTCGCCGCCCCGGCCGGCTTCCCTGCGTCGCCGGACCCGGCGGCCTCGCCCTCCGGCTCGGCGCCGGCGGAACCGGCCGGCGGCTCGTACGCCTTCGGCGGGTGGTACGGCTCCGGCTTGCGGGTGTCCGTCAACGTCCCCCCTCGGGAGTCCGCGTCCGCGCCGGGGCCACGGGCGCCGGCCTCATCGGTAGCAGGTGCGGCGGTAGTGCTGCGCTCGGCACCTGCACCGCTTGCCGCGGCGCCCGTGGCTCGACTCACGACTTACTCCTCGATGTTCCCTGCCGGGGCGGATGCGCCCTCGGCACCCTCAGCTCCGTCGCCCTCGACTGCATCGGCCGGCTCATCGACCTCTTCAGCCTCGCGACCGGCTTCGGCGTTCCGTGCGATGCCCACAACGGCATCGCGCTTGCCCAAGTTGATCAGCTGGACGCCCATGGTGTCACGGCCCGTCTCCCTGACCTCGCTGACCCGCGTACGGATCACGCCGCCGCTGAGCGTAATGGCAAGGATCTCGTCGGTCTCCTCGACCACCAGCGCACCGACCAGCGAGCCACGATCCTCCACGATCTTGGCCGCCTTGATACCGAGGCCGCCGCGGCCCTGAACGCGGTACTCGTCCACGTTCGACCGCTTCGCGTAACCGCCGTCGGTGGCGGTGAAGACGAACGTCCCCGGGCGCACGACGCTCATGGAGAGCAGCTCGTCGCCCTCGCGGAAGCTCATGCCCTTGACGCCGGAGGTGGCCCGGCCCATCGGACGGAGCGCTTCATCCGTAGCGGTGAAGCGGATCGACTGGGCCTTCTTGCTGATCAGCAGCAGGTCGTCCGCGGCGGAGACCAGCTCGGCACCGATCAGCTCGTCCTCGGCGCCGCTGTCCGTCTCGCGCAGGTTGATGGCGATGACGCCGCCGGACCGCGGGGAGTCGTAGTCCTTGAGCGAGGTCTTCTTCACCAGGCCCGACTTGGTGGCGAGCACCAGGTACGGCGCGACGTCGTAGTCGCGGACGGCGAGGATCTGGGCGATCTTCTCGTCCGGCTGGAAGGCCAGCAGGTTGGCCACGTGCTGGCCGCGGGCGTCACGGCCGGCGTCCGGCAGCTCGTAGGCCTTGGCGCGGTAGACCCGGCCCTTGTTCGTGAAGAACAGCAGCCAGTGGTGGGTGGTGGAGACGAAGAAGTGGTCGACGATGTCGTCTTCCTTGAGCTTCGTGCCCCGCACGCCCTTGCCGCCGCGCTTCTGCGAGCGGTAGTCGTCGGTCTTGGTGCGCTTCACATAGCCGCCGCGGGAGATCGTGACGACGATGTCCTCCTCGGCGATCAGGTCCTCGATGGACATGTCACCGTCGAAGGGCACCAGCGCCGAGCGCCGGTCCTCGCCGAACTTCTCGACGATCGCCGTGAGTTCCTCGCTGATGATCTGGCGCTGACGCTCGGGCGAGGCGAGGATCGCGTTGTACTCGTTGATCTTCGCCTGGAGCTCGTCGTGCTCCGCCACGATCTTCTGGCGCTCCAGGGCGGCCAGACGGCGCAGCTGCATCTCGAGGATCGCGTTGGCCTGGATCTCGTCGATCTGCAGCAGGCCCATCAGGCCCTCGCGGGCGATGTCGACGGTCTGGCTGCGCCGGATGAGCGCGATGACCTCGTCGATGGCGTCCAGGGCCTTGAGCAGACCGCGCAGGATGTGGGCGCGCTCCTCGGCCTTGCGCAGCCGGAAGCGGGTGCGCCGGACGATGACCTCGATCTGGTGCGTCACCCAGTTGCGGATGAACGCGTCCAGGGAGAGGGTGCGCGGCACGCCGTCCACCAGCGCCAGCATGTTGGCGCCGAAGTTCGTCTGCAGGTCGGTGTGCTTGTAGAGGTTGTTCAGCACGACCTTGGCGACCGCGTCCCGCTTGAGGACGATCACCAGGCGCTGGCCCGTGCGGGAGGAGGTCTCGTCGCGGACGTCGGCGATGCCGCCGATCCGGCCGTCCTTCACCAGGTCGGCGATCTTCTGCGCGAGGTTGTCCGGGTTGACCTGGTAGGGCAGCTCGGTGACCACCAGGCACTGACGGCCCTGGATCTCCTCGACCTGGACCACCGCGCGCATCGTGATCGAGCCGCGGCCGGTGCGGTAGGCCTCCTCGATGCCCTTGCGGCCCACCACGAGGGCGCCGGTCGGGAAGTCGGGGCCCTTGATGCGCTCGACGAGCGCGTCCAGCAGCTCCTCGGCCGAGGCCTCCGGGTTGGCCAGGAACCACTGGGCGCCCTCGGCCACCTCGCGCAGGTTGTGCGGCGGGATGTTGGTGGCCATGCCGACCGCGATGCCGGCGGAACCGTTCACCAGCAGGTTGGGGATGCGCGACGGCAGGACCGTCGGCTCCTGGTTGCGGCCGTCGTAGTTGTCCTGGAAGTCGACGGTCTCCTCGTCGATGTCCCGGACCATCTCCATGGCCAGCGGCGCCATCTTGCACTCGGTGTAGCGCATGGCGGCGGCCGGGTCGTTGCCCGGGGAGCCGAAGTTGCCGTTGGAGTCCACCAGCGGCATCCGCATGGCCCAGGGCTGGGCGAGGCGGACGAGCGCGTCGTAGATGGAGGTGTCGCCGTGCGGGTGGTACGAACCCATGACGTCACCGACGACGCGGGCGCACTTGTAGAAGCCCTTCTCGGGCCGGTAGCCGCCGTCGTACATCGCGTAGAGCACACGGCGGTGCACCGGCTTGAGGCCGTCGCGCACGTCGGGCAGCGCACGCGAGACGATGACGCTCATCGCGTAGTCGAGGTAGGAGCGCTGCATCTCCGTCTCGAGCCCGACGGGCTCGACGCGCATGCCCACGCCCTCCAGCGGGGCGGGCGCGCCCTCGGGGGTCACCTCGGGCACGGGAGCGGTGGGGGTCTCAGGGGTCTCGTCGGCCATTGCTGTTCAAAGTCCTTTCGCGCTGCGGCTGTCTCGTGATGGGCCGACGGGCTCAGATGTCGAGGAAGCGGACGTCCTTGGCGTTGCGCTGGATGAAGGAGCGCCGGGCCTCGACGTCCTCTCCCATGAGCACCGAGAACAGGTCGTCCGCCTGCGCGGCGTCGTCCAGGGTGACCTGGCCGAGAACGCGGTGGTCGATGTCCATGGTGGTCACGCGCAGCTCCTCGGCGTTCATCTCACCGAGACCCTTGAAGCGCTGGACCGAGTCGTCCTTGATCCGCTTGCCGTTCTCGCGGCCGAGCTGGATCAGGGCGTCGCGCTCGCGGTCGGAGTAGGCGTACTCGAAGTCGTCCCGGCCCCACTTGATCTTGTAGAGCGGGGGACGGGAGAGGTAGACGTGCCCGGCCTCGACCAGCGGACGCATAAAGCGGAAGAGGAAGGTGAGCAGCAGGGTGTTGATGTGCTGACCGTCGACGTCGGCGTCCGCCATCAGGATGATCTTGTGATAGCGGAGCTTCGCGATGTCGAAGTCCTCGTGCACACCGGTGCCGAAGGCGGAGATCAGCGCCTGGATCTCCTGGTTCTGCAGGATCTTGTCGATCCGCGCCTTCTCCACGTTCAGGATCTTGCCGCGGATCGGGAGGATCGCCTGGTACTGCGGGTTCCGGCCGGACTTGGCCGAGCCGCCGGCGGAGTCACCCTCGACGATGAAGATCTCGCACTTGGTCGGGTCGTTCGACTGGCAGTCGGACAGCTTGCCCGGCAGCGACGCCGTCTCCAGCAGGCCCTTGCGACGGGTGAGGTCGCGCGCCTTGCGGGCCGCCACACGGGCGGTGGCCGCCTGGATGGACTTGCGGATGATGTCCGCGGCCTCGTTCGGATTGCGGTCCAGCCAGTCCGTCAGCTGCTCGTGGACGACCTTCTGCACAAAGGTCTTGGCCTCGGTGTTGCCCAGCTTGGTCTTGGTCTGGCCCTCGAACTGCGGCTCGCCCAGCTTGACGGAGATGATCGCCGTCAGACCCTCGCGGATGTCGTCGCCCGTGAGGTTGTCGTCCTTCTCGCGGAGCAGCTTCTTGTCGCGCGCGTAGCGGTTGATCAGACCGGTGAGCGCCGCGCGGAAGCCCTCCTCGTGCGTACCGCCCTCGTGGGTGTGGATGGTGTTGGCGAAGCTGTAGACACCCTCGGTGTACTGGGAGTTCCACTGCATCGCGACCTCGACCGAGAGCATCCGCTCCTTGTCCTCGGCCTCGAAGTCGATCACCGACGGGTGAATGACCTCGCCCTTGCGCGAGTTGAGGTAGCGGACGAAGTCCGAGATGCCGCCCTCGTAGTGGTAGCGGACGTTGAGGGGCTTGCCCTCCTCGTCCACGTGGGCCGGGCGCTCGTCCGTCAGCGAGATGGTCAGGCCCCGGTTGAGGAACGCCATCTCCTGGAAGCGCCGCGAGAGCGTCTCGAAGGAGTACTCGGTGGTCTCGAAAATGTCGCCGTCGGCCCAGAAGGTGACCGAGGTGCCGTGCTCGTCGGTCGCCTCGTTCTGCTGCAGCGGGGCGGTCGGGACGCCGAGCTTGTAGTCCTGGGTCCACCGGAAGCCGTCGGTCTTCACCTCGACCGCGACGCGCGTCGACAGCGCGTTGACGACCGAGACGCCGACGCCGTGCAGACCACCGGAGACCGCGTAGCCGCCGCCGCCGAACTTGCCGCCCGCGTGCAGGACGGTCAGGACGACCTCGACGGCGGGCTTGCCCTCGGAGGGCACGATGCCGACCGGGATGCCACGGCCGTTGTCCACGACGCGCACGCCGCCGTCGGAAAGGATCGTCACGTCGATGGTGTCCGCGTGGCCCGCAAGGGCCTCGTCGACGGAGTTGTCCACGACCTCGTACACGAGGTGGTGCAGGCCGCGCTCACCGGTCGAGCCGATGTACATGCCGGGCCGCTTGCGGACGGCGTCCAGACCCTCCAGGACGGTGATCGCACTGGCGTCGTAGGACGCGGATGCGCCCCCCGCGGGTGCGGTCTCCGCCGCGCCGTCCGTGGAAGGGGTGGTGTTCTCGTTGGGGTTGCCGGAATCGGCCACGAAGCGCCCTTTCTGGCACAGCACAGGCCATCCCCGACTGCGGCGGGGAGACCCCACCCGAGGCAGGCAGGAGCGGCTGCGTCGTTCTGCGTTGGTCGACGAGTCCCGCGAGCCGGCGGGATTGGCACCAGTCTACCGGTAGCGCTGACATGAATGGGGGTTTGGCGGTGCCTGAGCCTGCACGTGCCGCCCTGAACCGGCATCAGCCGACTCCCTATATGTGGACCCGGGCTCCAAGAGGCTCACAGCGGCACTCAGCGCTTCGGGCTGTCAACCGCCCGCTACCGTGAGCGGGGTCTCAGCGCCGGCCCCGGCGCACCCCCCGTCGCACCGCATCACCCCAGGTCACGCGGATCACCCGGCACTCGGTTCCCACGGGAGCACCACAGACCCTCATCCGTCCCCGCCGTCGCCACTCGCGCCGGGCACGCGCGAGGCACGTGCGGGGCGTCCGGTCAGCGGCGCCGGACACCCGGCGTCAGCCGTACGTGTCCCCCGGACCCGTGCTGCCCGGAGCGCGCAGCGAACCGTAGCGGCGGCTCGGGCCGCCGGGGCCCAGCACCTTGATCGTCCGCACCGTGCCATGGCCGAGGTCGTCGTTGAGCCGGGCCACCAGCTGGGGGGCCAGCAGGCGCAGCTGCGTCGCCCACGCCGTCGAGTCGCACTGCACCGTCAGGACGTGGGAGTCCTCGTCGAAGTTCTGCGGCATGCAGTGCAGGGCCAGCGCATCGCCCACGATCTGCGGCCAGCGGCCCATCACCCCGCCCACCGCCGCGGGCTTCTCCCAGCCCCGCTCGGTGATCAGCCTGTTGATGGCGGCGCCGAGCGGCAACGGGTCGCGCCCGTCGGCGCGCGCACCGGAGCGCAGCACCCCGCCGCGGCGGACGTGCTTCTTCTGCTGGGCCGCGGCGCCCCTCGCCTTCGCCTGCTCCTTGGCGGCGCGCAGCGCGACCCGCGCCAGGTCCACCCCGGACGGCTCGGGTGTCTTCGGCTGCTCCGAGGGCGTACTCATACGCGCTCGACCCTGCCTTCCGAGACCGCGTACCGGGCGCCGGTGAGGACCTCCGGAACATCGTCGTCCACCGCGGCGGTCACCAGGACCTGCTCGCCGTGGGCCACCAGCTCCGCCAGCCGCTCGCGGCGCCGGGCGTCCAGCTCCGCGAAGACGTCGTCCAGCACGAGCACCGGCTCGTTGCCCTCGGAGCGCAGCAGCTCGTAGGAGGCCAGGCGCAGCGCCAGCGCGTACGACCAGGACTCGCCGTGGCTCGCGTACCCCTTGGCGGGCAGCCGGCCGAGCTTGAGAAGGAGGTCGTCCCGGTGCGGGCCGACCAGCGTCACGCCGCGCTCGATCTCCTGCTTGCGGGCTTCGGCGAGCGCCGCCAGCAGCGCCTCGTAGAGCTCCTCGCGGCTGCGCGCGCCCTCGATCGCGGCCGGCCCGCGGTACTCGAAGGACACCGGGCCGCCGCCGGGGGCCAGCTGCTCGTACGCCTTGTCGGCCAGCGGACGCAGCTCGTCGATCAGGTCGAGGCGGCGGGCCAGCAGCTCGGCGCCGGCGCGGGCCAGGTGCTGGTCCCAGATGTCGAGCGTGGACAGATCGAGGCCGCGGCCGCCGTGCCGGCGGGCCATCGCCGCGCTCTTGAGGAGGGTGTTGCGCTGCTTGAGGACCCGCTCGTAGTCGGAGCGGACGCCCGCCATGCGCGGGGAGCGCGCGGTGATCAGCTCGTCCAGGAAGCGGCGGCGCTCACCGGGGTCGCCCTTGATCAGGGCCAGGTCCTCCGGGGCGAACAGCACCGTCCGCACGATGCCGAGCACGTCACGCGGCCTGACCTGGGACGACCGGTTGATCCGGGCGCGGTTGGCCTTGCCGGGGTTGAGCTCCAGCTCTATCAGCTGCTGCCGCTCGCCCTGGACGACGGCGGCGCGCACGACGGCGCGGTCGGCGCCCATCCGGACCAGGGGCGCGTCCGAGGAGACCCGGTGGCTGCCGAGGGTGGCCAGATAGCCGATCGCCTCGACGAGATTGGTCTTGCCCTGGCCGTTGGGTCCCACGAACGCCGTGACGCCCGGGTCGAGCGGGACCTCGACCCGGGCGTACGAGCGGAAGTCGGCCAGCGACAGATGCGAGACATGCATGGTGCGCCGACCTCTTCCGCTGTGTACTGCTCGTCCTGCTGGTGATGCTGTTACTGCTGTGGTGCTCGTACTGCTGTGAGGCTCGGTGCTACTTGCTCTCGACCGCGTGGCCGCCGAACTGGTTGCGCAGCGCGGCGATCATCTTCATCTGCGGGGAGTCGTCCTGGCGGGACGCGAAGCGGGCGAAGAGCGACGCGGTGATCGCGGGCAGCGGCACGGCGTTGTCGATCGCGGCCTCGACCGTCCAGCGGCCCTCGCCGGAGTCGGCCGCGTAGCCGCGCAGCTTGTCGAGGTGCTCGTCCTGGTCGAGGGCGTTGACCGCGAGGTCCAGCAGCCAGGAACGGATGACCGTGCCCTCCTGCCAGCTGCGGAAGACCTCGCGCACGTCGGTGACGGAGTCGACCTTCTCCAGCAGCTCCCAGCCCTCGGCGTAGGCCTGCATCATGGCGTACTCGATGCCGTTGTGGACCATCTTCGCGAAGTGGCCGGCGCCGACCTTGCCCGCGTGCACGGAGCCGAAGTCACCCTCGGGCTTGAGCGCGTCGAAGACGGGCTGGACGCGGGCGACGTTCGCGGCGTCGCCGCCGTACATCAGCGCGTAGCCGTTCTCCAGGCCCCAGACGCCGCCGGAGACGCCGCAGTCGACGAAGCCGATGCCCTTGGCGCCCAGCTCCTCGGCGTGCTTCTCGTCGTCCGTCCAGCGGGAGTTGCCGCCGTCGACGACGACGTCGCCCGGGGAGAGCAGCTCGCCGAGCTCGTCGATGGTGGCCTGCGTCGGCGCGCCGGCCGGGACCATGACCCATACGACGCGCGGCCCCTGGAGGGAGTCCACCAGCTCCTTGAGGCTGCTGACATCCGCGAGGTCCGGGTTGCGGTCGTATCCGATGACGGTGTGGCCTGCGCGGCGGATGCGCTCGCGCATGTTGCCGCCCATCTTGCCGAGACCGACGAGACCGAGCTCCATGGGTGATCCTCTATGCCTTGAGTGGGTTCGTACCTGGGTCCGAGCCTACGCCGGGGAGGCGCTGCACACCTGTGGGGCGGGGGCGCTCAAAGGGTGAGTGCCCCCGCCGGTGCCGGTCCCGTCGGGGGCATCAGCCCGAGAGCCGCACCGGCATGATCAGGTACTTGTACGCGTCGTCCGCCTCGGCGTCGAGCGCGGGCTTGCCGCTCAGCAGCGCCGGCTTCGTCGACGTCGTGAAGGACAGCTGGGCGACCGGCGAGTCGATCGCCGACAGACCCTCCAGCAGGAAGCCGGGGTTGAACGCGATCGAGATGTCGTCGCCATCGAGCGCGGCGTCGACGCGCTCCACAGCCTGTGCATCGTCGCTGGAGCCGGCCTCCAGGATCAGCACGCCCTGCTCGAAGCTCAGCCGCACCGGGGTGTTGCGCTCGGCGACCAGCGCGACGCGCTTGACGGCCTCGACGAACGGGGCGGTCTCGATCACGGCGACGGAGTTGAACTCGGTCGGGAAGAGCGTGCGGTACTTCGGCAGGTCGCCCTCGAGCAGGCGCGTGGTGGTGCGGCGCCCGGCACCCTCGAAGCCGATCAGACCCTCGCCCTTGCCGGAGCCGGCCAGGGCGATCGAGACGGAGTCGCCGCCGCTGAGGGACTTGGCGGTGTCCAGCAGGGTCTTGGCGGGCACCAGGGCGACGGCGGAGATGTCCGGCGTCTCGGGCTTCCACATGAACTCGCGGACCGCGAAGCGGTAGCGGTCGGTGGAGGCCAGGGTGACGGTGTCGCCCTCGATCTCGATGCGGACACCGGTGAGCACCGGCAGGGTGTCGTCGCGGCCGGCGGCGATGGCGACCTGGGCGGCAGCGGCGGCGAAGACCTCGGCCGGGACCGTGCCCGTGGCCGTGGGCATCTGGGGCAGGGCCGGGTACTCCTCCACAGGCAGGGTGTGGAGTGTGAATCGCGAGGAGCCGCAGACCACGGTGACGCGCACACCGTCGGTGGAGATTTCCACAGGCCTGTTGGGAAGTGCGCGGCAGATGTCGGCGAGGAGGCGGCCGGAGACGAGGACGGTGCCGTCCTCCTCCACATCGGCGTCGACCGAGACGCGGGCCGAGACCTCGTAGTCGAAGCCGGAGAGGCTGAGGGAGCCCTCCTCGGCCTTCAGGAGAAGGCCCGCGAGGACGGGCACCGGCGGACGGGCCGGGAGGCTGCGGGCCGCCCAGGCCACTGCCTCCGCGAGTACATCGCGCTCCACCCGGATCTTCACCGGAAACCGCCTCCTGCTTGTTGCTGGCTCGCCCTGCTGGCTTCTTCGTCGGCTGCTTGCCGGAGACCAGTCTGACGCACACCGCTGACAGCTGGTGCGTCTCGGGGTCAAGTCGGGTCGGAGGGCGTGGCGCGGTCCGCGGCCGAGTTGTGCACAGGACCCACTTCGAAACGAGTTCCCCGCTTGATCTCTGTGGTCGTAGTAGTAGGGCCTGTGGAAACGGTGGACAACCGTCTTTGCCCAGGTCAACGCCGGTTTTTTGTCCACCGGGCCTGTGGGTGGGGGCGGTGGATAAGCGGGGTGTTCTGTGGACCGTGGAAAGTTCTGCACAACCGGTGCACAGGCAGGGCGCACTTCTCCCCAGGGCTGTCCCCAGTTTTACCCAGGTTCCCCACAGCCCAACCCGGCACCTTGGTGTGACGCCTTTCACTCGGTGCGGTGAGCTCGGGCGTTTCGTTGCCGAACAGTGGACAGGGGTGTGGAAAGGCTGTGTACAACATCCACTGGCCTGTGGGCCGCCGGTGGACAACGGTCATGCCGCCTTGTGGGTGAATCCGTTGTCCACAGGCTGTGGAATCCCGTCGGCCACAAATCCACACGCCGCTGACCTCGCCTGATGGGCTATCAACAGCCTCCTCTGTGGACAGCGTCTGGACAACTTCGCAGTCCCCAGCGTGTGGACAGCCGGTCGGCAAGGAATCTGTGGAGAACCCCGGGTACGCCGAGCGGAATCGAACAGAGCCGTCCACGGCTGTGGACGCCCGGCGCCTCCCGGACGCTCCCAGGTCGCCTCCGAAACCCCTCCGAGACTCCTCCGGCACGCCTCCGAGACGCTCCCCGGGCGGCCTCAGAGCGTCCTCAGAGCGTCTCCGGCGCGTCCCCAGGACGGCTCCGGTACGTCCCAAGCCGCCCCCGGGACCGCGAAAAGGGCGCTCCGGGAAGCGTCCCGAAGCGCCCTCAGGCGGTTCTCGCGGCTCTTGTCAGCCGTTCTTGATGCGGTTCGTCAGCTCGGTCACCTGGTTGTAGATGGAGCGCCGCTCGGCCATCAGCGCACGGATCTTCCGGTCCGCGTGCATCACCGTCGTGTGGTCGCGGCCGCCGAACTGCGCACCGATCTTCGGCAGCGACAGGTCCGTGAGCTCGCGGCAGAGGTACATCGCGATCTGGCGTGCCGTCACCAGCACGCGGCTGCGCGAGGCCCCGCACAGGTCCTCGACGGTGTGCCCGAAGTAGTCGGCCGTCGCCGCCATGATGGCCGGCGCCGTGATCTCCGGCGAGGCGTCCTCGCCGCCCGGGATCAGGTCCTTGAGGACGATCTCGGTCAGGCCCAGGTCGACGGGCTGGCGGTTCAGGCTCGCGAAGGCCGTCACCCGGATCAGCGCGCCCTCCAGCTCGCGGATGTTGCGCGAGATGCGGGAGGCGATGAACTCCAGGACCTCCGGCGGGGCGTTGAGCTGTTCCTGCACCGCCTTCTTGCGCAGGATCGCGATCCGGGTCTCCAGCTCCGGCGGCTGGACGTCCGTGATCAGGCCCCACTCGAAGCGGTTGCGCAGCCGGTCCTCCAGGGTCACCAGCTGCTTGGGCGGCCGGTCCGAGGACAGCACGATCTGCTTGTTGGCGTTGTGGAGCGTGTTGAAGGTGTGGAAGAACTCCTCCTGCGTCGACTCCTTGCTCGCCAGGAACTGGATGTCGTCGACCAGCAGGATGTCCATGTCGCGGTAGCGCTTGCGGAACGCGTCCGCCTTGCCGTCGCGGATGGAGTTGATGAACTCGTTGGTGAACTCCTCGGAGCTCACGTAGCGCACGCGCGTGCCCGGGTAGAGGCTGCGCGCGTAGTGCCCGATGGCGTGCAGCAGGTGGGTCTTCCCCAGGCCCGACTCGCCGTAGATGAAGAGGGGGTTGTACGCCTTCGCCGGCGCCTCGGCCACCGCGACCGCGGCGGCGTGCGCGAAGCGGTTGGACGCTCCGATGACGAAGGTGTCGAAGAGGTACTTGGGGTTCAGCCGGGCGGTCGGCTCGCCCGGGCCCGATGCCGGGGCGGGCTTGGCCGCGAGCGGGCCGGGGACGGGCCGCTCGCCGCGCTCGCCGCCGCGCGGGTGGCTCTCGGGCAGATCGCGGCGCTGCTGCTCGTACGGCATGCGCTCGGGCGGCTGCGACCGGTAGTCGGAGGCCTGGTCGTACGCGCCCTGCTGGTCGTACGAGCCGGGCTGGTCGTACGGCTGCTGCTCGTAGGAGCCGGCGGAGTGCTGCGAGGCGTACGGATCGCGTTCGCCCTCGGCGAAGCCGCCGAGGCGCTGCTGCTGCCAGCTGTAGTCGTTCCTGTCGCCCCGGTCACCGCGGTCACCGCGGTCACCGCGGTCACCGCGGTCACCGCGCTCGCCCGGAGGCGGCACCGGGGGCCCGGAGGGGGCCGAGTGGCGCGGCCAGGCGCCGGGCTCGGGGCGCTGCTGCTGGTAGTCCGGGTAGGCGGGGCGCACGGACGGCAGGTCGTCGGAGGGCGCCGGGCGGCCGTAGCTCTCGCGGCCCTCGTAGGCGCCGCCGTCGTAGCCCTCGTAGCCGTCACGGCTCTCGTAGGCGTCGCGGCCCTGGCCACCGGCCCGGCCCGCGGGCTCCTCGTAGCGGGGCGGCTGCGGGGCCTGGGGGCGCTCGGCAGGGGGCTCGCCGGCCGAATCGTCGACGGTGATCGCGATCCGGATGGGGCGGCCGCACTCGCGGCTGAGCGTCTCGCTGACGATGGGGGCCAGCCGGCCCTCCAGTACGCCCTTGGCGAATTCGTTGGGTACGGCCAGCAGGGCGGTGTCCGCGACGAGGGCCAGCGGCTGGCACCGCTTGATCCAGTGCTCGTCCTTGGACTCGACGCCCTGGCCGCGCTTGTCCCGGCCCTCGCCCAGGAGCTGGTCGAGCACGCGCGGCCACACTGCGGCAAGATCGGCAGGCAGGTCAGCCACAGGGCACGCTCTCTCAGTCACTGGGGGCGCCCCGCGAGTCCCACGAATGTGTGGTTCTCGGGACGGGCGGGAAGGATTCGGAGTTCAGCCACGGTAGTCAGGCCGCGGTGCGTGGTTCAAGTCGTTGTCCACAGGGTGTGTACAAATGTGCCATGGGGCGGGGCGTGTCGTCCCACCGGCCCGCGGCGGGCTACGGTGTATCCCTGGTGCGCTGCCGGTTTGACCGAATGGCGTAGCCGCGCGTACCGTGACCAGGTCGAGTTGTCGATGGCTGCTGCCGCCTGCCTCCGATGGGCAAAGGCCGTGTCGAGTATCTGATGCGGTCATGAAGCGGTGCACTCGGGCGTTGCGAGCTTCTCGTGGGCGCACGGTGACAGCCAGGCGATGTCCCGCCACCACCGATTCATTTCTGGAGCCCCCGAGTGAGCAAGCGCACCTTCCAGCCGAACAACCGCCGCCGCGCGAAGACCCACGGCTTCCGCCTGCGCATGCGCACCCGTGCCGGCCGCGCGATTCTCGCGTCCCGCCGTGGCAAGGGTCGCGCCCGCCTGTCGGCCTGAGCAGCCTGACCAATAGGTCCATGACGTGCTGCCTACCGACAATCGGCTGAGGCGGCGCGAGGACTTTGCGACCGCGGTGCGCCGAGGACGCAGGGCCGGGCGCCCGCTCCTCGTCGTCCACCTCCGTAGCGGTACAACGGACCCGCACACACCCGGGGAGATTGCTCCCCCGGTGCGTGCGGGTTTCGTCGTCAGCAAGGCCGTCGGCGTCGCCGTAGTCCGCAATCTGGTGAAGCGCAGGCTTCGCCACCTGATGCGTGACCGGCTCGATCAGCTGCCCGCCGGTAGCCTGGTGGTGGTACGGGCCCTGCCCGGCTCGGGCGAGGCGGACCACGATGAGCTGGCCCGTGATCTTGACACCGCACTGCAGCGGCTGTTGGGAGGGGCGCCGCGCCGTTCCGATCCCCCCGAGGGCACCCCTTGGGACCTTGGCCGAAGCCAGGGAGGGAGCGCACGGTGAAGTATCCGCTGCTGTGGTTGATCAAGCTCTATCAGTGGACCATCAGCCCACTCCTGGGCCCGGTCTGCAAGTACTACCCGTCGTGCTCGCACTATGGCTACACCGCCATTGACGTGCACGGCGCGGTCAAAGGAACGGCGCTCACGGCCTGGCGCATCCTGCGCTGCAATCCGTGGTCGCTCGGTGGCGTCGACCACGTACCTCCCCGGAAGCGTCCGGTCTGGCACCAGCGGCTGAGGAGCCGACTGGGCGGGAACCCCGCCTCGGGGCCTGCCGCACAGCCCGAGACTCAGCCCAACGCCCAAGGAGCCTGATTCGTGGACACGATCCTCGGTCCTCTCTATTACGCAGTTTCCTGGATCATCGTCCAGTTCCACTCGCTGTACAGCCTCGTCTTCGACGAGGACAGCGGCTGGGCGTGGGGTCTGTCCATCGTCTCCCTGGTGGTCCTGATCCGTATCTGCCTGATCCCGCTCTTCGTGAAGCAGATCAAGGCCACGCGGAACATGCAGGCGCTCCAGCCGAAGATGAAGGCGATCCAGGAGCGCTACAAGAGCGACAAGCAGCGCCAGTCCGAAGAGATGATGAAGCTCTACAAGGAGACGGGCACCAACCCTCTCTCGAGCTGCCTTCCGATCCTGGCCCAGTCGCCCTTCTTCATCTCGCTGTACCAGGTCCTGAACCACATCGCGCAGGGCAAGACGGTCGGTGTCATCGACCAGCAGCTGCTGGCCAGCGCGCGTGAGGCACACATCTTCGGCGCTCCGCTGTCGGTGACCTTCCTGTCCTCCGCGGAGAAGGTCGAGTCCTTCGGCGCCACGCTGCTGGACGTCCGCGTCGTCACGGTCGTCATGATCGTTCTGATGTCGCTGTCGCAGTTCTACACGCAGCGCCAGCTGATGACGAAGAACGTCGACCTCTCGGTGAAGACGCCGTTCATGCAGCAGCAGAAGATGCTGATGTACGTCTTCCCGATCATCTTCGCCGTCCTCGGTATCAACTTCCCCGTCGGTGTCCTCGTCTACTGGCTGACCACCAACGTGTGGACCATGGGCCAGCAGATGTTCATCATCCGCCGTAACCCGACTCCGGGCAGCGTCGCCTTCAAGCAGCGCCAGGAGCGCCTGCGGGCCAAGGGCAAGCTCAAGGAGGACCCGGCCGAGGTCGAGGCCAAGAAGGCCGTCGAGGCCGCGCGCGCCAACCGCCAGCAGCCCAAGCGCCAGACCAAGGCCAAGCGTCAGGTCGCCGGGACCACCGCCACGACGGACTCCACCGAGCAGAAGCCCTCGCTCGAGAAGAAGCAGGGCACGGACGCCGGGGAAGCCAAGGACGCCAAGGGCGGGAAGCCCGGGCAGGCCGGCGGCGGACCCAAGTCCGGGCAGCGCAAGAGCGGCCCGCAGCGGCCCAAGCACCCCTCCAAGAAGTAATGAAGGAGTCCACCGTGACGGACACGCAGCGCCAGACCAGCGGTGTCGCCGCCGAGGGCACCGACACCCTGTCCCGCCTGGAGCAGGAGGGCGAGATCGCGGCCGACTACCTCGAGGGTCTGCTGGACATCGCCGACCTCGACGGCGACATCGACATGGATGTCGAGGCCGACCGCGCCGCGGTGTCGATCATCAGCGACTCGACCAGCCGTGACCTGCAGAAGCTGGTCGGCCGCGACGGCGAGGTGCTGGAGGCGCTCCAGGAGCTCACCCGTCTGGCCGTGAACCGGGAGACCGGCGACCGCAGCCGCCTCATGCTGGACATCGCCGGCTTCCGCGCCCGCAAGCGCGAGGAGCTGGCGAAGGTGGGCGCCCAGGCTGCCGCCGACGCTCGCAGCACCGGTGCCGCGGTCAAGCTGGACCCGATGACGCCCTTCGAGCGCAAGGTCGTCCACGACGCCGTGGCCGCCGCGGGCCTGCGCAGCGAGTCCGAGGGCGAGGAGCCCCAGCGCTTCGTCGTCGTCCTCCCCGCCTGAGCCGCAGCTCTCTGAGCGGTTCCCTCTCGGTTACTCGATCCCACTTCTAGGTGTGTCCGGCCCCGTCTGCTCGCAGGCGGGGCCGATCCTTGTCAGCCTGATATTCAGACTCTGAATTCTCAGTGATTCTCAGAGAGACGTCGTACGGAAGGACGGTTTCCCGTGGATGAGGCAGCGGAGCTCCCCCCGGCGCCCCCGGAGGCCCGGGAGGTTTTCGGTGACCGCCTGCCGGAGGCCGTTCGGTACGCCGAGGTGCTCGCGGACGCGGGCGTGCGGCGTGGTCTCATCGGTCCCCGCGAGGTTCCGCGGCTGTGGGAGCGGCACCTGCTGAACTGCGCGGTGCTCGCCGAGGCCGTCCCGGACGGCGTCTCCGTGTGCGACGTGGGCTCGGGCGCCGGGCTGCCGGGCATCCCGCTGGCCCTGGTCCGGCCGGACCTCCAGATCACGCTGCTGGAGCCGCTGCTCCGCCGTACGACCTTCCTCCAGGAGGTCGTGGAGCTGCTGGGCCTGGACCACGTCACCGTCGTCCGCGGCCGCGCCGAGGAGATGCTCGGCAAGGTGCAGCCGGTGCACGTCGTCACCGCCCGGGCCGTGGCCCCGCTGGACCGGCTGGCGGGCTGGGGCGTGCCCCTGCTGCGGCCGTACGGCGAGATGCTCGCCCTCAAGGGCGACACCGCGGAGGAGGAGCTCAAGGGTGCCCGTGCGGCGCTCAGCAAGCTCGGCGTCGTGCGGACCTCGGTGCTTCAGGTCGGCCAGGGCGTGGTGGACCCGCCGTCCACCGTGGTCCGGGTCGAGGTGGGGGAGAGCCCGGGCGGTGTGCGCTTCGCCGCCAAGCGGGCCAAGGCTGCGGGGCGGTCGCGCCGCCGGCGCTGAGGTCACCCTGGGGGAGCAGAGGAATGCTCCATACAACCTGCCAAACCTATCCGTAGCGGAGTGTCGCCGCTGAGCAGCAGAGCGTGCGCTGCATCGTGTTTCACGTGAAACGACGCTCCTTGCTGCAGGGAATCATCGACCGGGGTCGCGCGGTTGTACCGCGCGGCCAGCGGACGACCGAGCACACCGATGCATCCACAGGAATGCTGGATTCATCCACAGGAGAACGGGCCTCGCTGGTTCACAACACCGAAAGCATGGCAGGCTCTGTCCATCGCGAGCCTGATGTCGAGGAGAGTGAATCCTTGCGGTCCGACGCCAATATCGCGGGGCCGATGGCCGACCCGGTCCCCGGCCCCCGCCCCGCCGAGTCCGAATCCGGGATGGAGCTTGTTTCCCGTGCTGCGGACTCTCGGGGGACAACCCCCGAACCCCCGGCCGACGCCCTGAGCTCGGTTTCACGTGAAACACCCCCTCCCCCGATGCCCCGGCCGGAGCAGACCCGGGTCATGGTGGTCGCCAACCAGAAGGGCGGCGTGGGCAAGACCACGACGACCGTGAACCTGGCGGCCTCGCTGGCGCTCCACGGCAACCGTGTGCTGGTCATCGACCTCGACCCCCAGGGCAATGCCTCGACGGCTCTGGGCATCGACCACCACGCCGAGGTGCCGTCGATCTACGACGTCCTGGTGGACAGCAGGAAGCTCGCCGACGTGGTGCAGCCGGTCGTCGACGTGGAGGGGCTCTTCTGCGCGCCCGCCACGATCGACCTGGCAGGCGCCGAGATCGAGCTGGTCTCGCTCGTCGCCCGGGAGAGCCGGCTGGACCGCGCGATCAAGGCCTATGAGCAGCCGCTGGACTACATCCTGATCGACTGCCCGCCCTCGCTCGGCCTGCTGACGGTCAACGCCCTGGTCGCGGGCGCGGAGGTGCTGATCCCCATCCAGTGCGAGTACTACGCCCTGGAGGGCCTCGGCCAGCTGCTGCGCAACGTCGAGCTGGTGCGCGGGCACCTCAACCCCCAGCTCCACGTCTCGACGATCCTGCTGACGATGTACGACGGGCGGACCCGGCTGGCCTCCCAGGTGGCCGAGGAAGTGCGCACCCACTTCGGTCACGAGGTGCTGCGGACGAGCATCCCCCGCTCCGTCCGGATCTCCGAGGCGCCCAGCTACGGACAGACGGTTCTGACGTACGACCCGGGCTCCAGTGGAGCGCTCTCCTATCTGGAGGCGGCCCGGGAGATCGCGCTGCGGGGGGTCGGCGTACGTTACGACGGCAGTAGGGCTCACCTGGTGGGCCGCCAGCAACAGCAAGACCAGCACAGCATGTCGGAGGGGCTGCAGTGAGCGATCGACGTAGAGGACTGGGCCGTGGGCTCGGTGCCCTGATTCCAGCGGCGCCGAAGGCATCGGAGAGCGCCGGCCCCGCCGGGGGGCCCGGCGCCACGTCCCCCACCGCGGTACCGGTACTCGCGCCGGAGCGGGGGGTGGCAGCGTCCAAGGTGACCGCGCTGCCGGTGAAGGACTTCACCGTTTCACGTGAAACGGATGCAGAGACGCTGCGCGCCGAGGCCCTGGCCGAGGCGCCGGTGGAAACGGTGGCCGGGGCGCACTTCGCCGAGCTGCCGCTGGATGCCATCAAGCCCAACCCGAAGCAGCCGCGGGCGTACTTCGACGAGGGACCTCTCAATGAGCTGATCCACTCCATCCGTGAGGTGGGACTGCTCCAGCCCGTCGTGGTCCGGCGTCTGGGCCCCGAGCGCTATGAGCTCATCATGGGCGAGCGGCGCTGGCGGGCCTGCCGGGAGGCCGGCCTGGAGCGGATCCCCGCGATCATCCGGGCGACCGAAGACGACAAGCTGCTGCTCGACGCGCTGCTGGAGAACCTCCACCGGGCTCAGCTGAACCCTCTTGAGGAGGCTGCCGCCTACGACCAGCTCCTCAAGGACTTCAACTGCACGCACGACGAGCTGGCCGGCCGGATCGGGCGCTCGCGTTCGATGGTGACCAACACGCTGCGGCTGCTGAAGCTGGCGCCGGAGGTGCAGAACAAGGTCGCTTCCGGTGTGCTGATGGCCGGCCACGCCCGCGCCCTGGTCGGGGTGACCGACCCCGAGGAGCAGGTGAAGCTCGCCACGCGCATCGTGGCCGAGGGTCTCTCGGTGCGCACGGTCGAAGAGACCGTGAAGACGATGGACCCGGAGAAGCGCCGCTCCTCCAAGCCCAAGGGCCCCCGCGCCGGCGCCCGGGTCTCCCCGGCGCTGACCGATCTGGCCACCCGGCTGTCGGACCGCTTCGAGACCCGGGTGAAGGTCGACCTCGGGCAGAAGAAGGGCAAGATCGTCGTCGAGTTCGCCTCGATGGAGGACCTGGAGCGCATCCTGGGCACACTCGCCCCGGGCGAGGGCCGGGTGATAGAGCAGAAGCTCTCTCACGAGGACGAGGACTGACAGCAGACGAGGGCTGACAGCAGGGGCTGACAGCATGGTCCGGAGACAGGGCTGAGCAGCACCGCACCTCAGGGCGGGTTGTGTTTCACGTGGAACACAACCCGCCCTTTGCCTTGTCCTGCTGTTCGCTCAATCCACGCACGGATACGATGCGTTGGGGTATGGCGCAACCACGTTGACACAGTTCGCGGAGGGGCGGGGCCATGCGATGGGTGAGCCGGACCGGACTGGTGGCAACAGGCTTCGGCCTGGGAGCAGTCGGCGGATTCGTCGGCAGCTTCCTCCAGGAGCGGAGTGCGCTGAGCGCCGCCCGGAGTACGGCAGCACGCGACGGAAGTGAGGAAATGGCTCCATGGGGCGTCGGCTCGTACCGCTCACGCTGGACAATCTCCCGGACCTTCCCCGGCGCTGTCGTTCCTGCGTCTTCTGGGAACTCGATCCGGTCAGCGGTGAGGCCGCGCTGAAGGCGGGCCGGCCCGAGCTGGAGAAGGAGGCCTGGATCTCCGGGGTCCTTCTGGAGTGGGGTTCCTGCGGCCGGGTGGCCTACGTCGACGAGGTCCCGGTGGGTTTCGTGCTCTACGCGCCGCCCGCTTATGTCCCCCGGTCCGCCGCCTTCTCCACCAGCCCTGTCGCCGCGGATGCCGTGCAGCTGATGACGGCATGGCTGACCCCGGGATTCCAGGGCCAGGGGCTGGGCCGGATGATGGTGCAGACCGCCGCGAAGGACGTCCTGCGGCGGGGGTTCAAGGCGATCGAGGCCTTCGCCGATGCGCGCTGGAAGGAACCGGCCTGTGTGCTGCCGGCCGATCACCTCCTGGCCGTCGGCTTCAAGACGGTGCGCCCACACCCCCGCTATCCGCGGCTCCGGTTGGAGCTCAGGTCGGCGCTCTCCTGGAAGGAGGACGTCGAGCTCGCGCTGGATCGCCTGCTGGGTGCCGTGCAGAAGGAGCCGGCGCTGCGGCCGCTGTAGTCGTTGTTTCACGTGAAACGCCGGGCGGCCGGTGCGTTTCACATGAAACGCACCGGCCGCCCGGAGAGTGATCCTTACGCGCGGACGAAGCCTGCGCGGAGATCCACGCCTGCGCGTGGATGACGCTTACGCGTGGATGAAGGTGCTCAGCTCGCGCTCCAGAGCCGCCTTCGGCTTGGCACCGACGATCGTCTGGACGACCTCGCCACCCTTGTAGACGTTCAGGGTCGGGATCGACATGACGCCGTACTTGGCGGCGGTGGTCGGGTTCTCGTCGATGTTCAGCTTGACGATCTCGATCTTCTCGCCGTACTCCGCCGCGATCGCCTCCAGGGACGGGGCGATCTGGCGGCACGGACCGCACCACTCGGCCCAGAAGTCCACCAGCACGGGCTTGTCGCTCTTGAGGACGTCCTCGTCGAAGGACTTGTCGGTCACGGTCTTGAGAGCCACGGAGGTCTCCTTATTTCTTTCTGCGTGGGGCGGGGGGGGAGAAGGGGGTGGGTCAGGCGGTCTTCTCGGGCTCGCGCACGTGCTCGCTGTCCGAGAGAGAGGCGAGGAAGCGCTCGGCGTCCAGCGCCGCGGAGCAGCCGGTACCGGCGGCGGTGATGGCCTGGCGGTAGGTGTGGTCCACGACGTCGCCGGCGGCGAACACACCGGTCAGGTTGGTGCGGGTGGAGGGAGCGTCCACCTTGAGGTAGCCCTCGTCGTCCAGCTCCAGCTGCCCCTTGAAGAGCTCGGTGCGCGGGTCGTGGCCGATCGCGATGAACAGGCCGGTCACCGGCAGCTCGGAGGTCTCGCCGCTCTTGAGGTTGCGCAGGGTCAGGCCCGAGAGCTTGTTCTCGCCGTGGATCTCGGCGACCTCGCTGTCCCACACGAAGGAGATCTTCGGGTCGGCGAAGGCACGCTCCTGCATGGCCTTGCTGGCCCGCAGGGTGTCACGGCGGTGGACGACGGTGACGGACTTGGCGAACCGCGAGAGGAAGGTGGCCTCCTCCATCGCGGTGTCACCGCCGCCGATGACGGCGATGTCGTGGTCCTTGAAGAAGAAGCCGTCGCAGGTGGCGCACCAGGAGACGCCGCGGCCCGAGAGCTCGTCCTCGCGGGGCAGGCCCAGCTTGCGGTGCTGCGAGCCGGTCGTGACGATCACGGCCTTGGCGCGGTGAACGGTGCCCGCGGAGTCCGTGACGGTCTTGATCTCTTCGCTCAGGTCGACCGCGATGATGTCGTCCGGGATCAGCTCGGCGCCGAAGCGCTCGGCCTGCGCCCGCATGTTGTCCATGAGGTCCGGGCCCATGATGCCGTCGCGGAAGCCGGGGAAGTTCTCGACATCGGTGGTGTTCATCAGGGCACCACCGGCGGTCACGGCGCCCTCGAAGACCAGCGGCTTCAGCGAGGCGCGGGCGGTGTAGAGCGCGGCCGTGTAGCCCGCGGGCCCGGAGCCGATGATGATCACGTTGCGGACGTCGCTCACGGGAGTCTTCCTTGTCTGCCGACTGCTGTCTCGGTCCTTGAGGGGTTCACCCCACCCAACGGATCCTACGGGGCAGGCATTCCCGTGGACGCCTGCTGCGGCCGGGAGAGATCAGAGGCGTGACAGCGTCTCGGTCAGCAATACCTTGCCCGGTGTCGCGGAGCCCGCGTCGACGCAGGTGGCAGAGACCACATAGGCGTCGACGAGCGCGGTGTCACCAGGGTGCGGCAGGACGACGAGGTAGGCGTCCTCACCCTGATAGGTGTCCGGCTCGGAGACCAGGGCCTGCTCCGGGCGGCCGATGCCCTGCCGTACGCAGAAGGGCGCCGTACCGCCCGAGGCGCTCAGCGTCCTGTTGGGCGCGTCCCCGTCGGCCTCGGCGGTCTTCCCCCGGGGTTCGGTAGGGCCGAAGGACAGGGGCTTGAGGAGCTCGTGCACCCGCGCCGTGAGCTCACCGGAGCCGAGACGGGACGCCGACGCACTGCTCACGCGGTCCTTGGAGGGCGTCGCCGTGGGAGCGTCCGTTCCACCGGACTGCAGGAAGAGGCCGCCCACGCCGAGCACGGCGGCGGCACAGGCGCTGCCGAGGAGCACGGTGGGCCAGCGGCGGACGCGCGAGCGCCGGGGCTTGCGGGACGGCGGTGCCGTCATGCCGGGGCCGGGCCCGGTGGACGTGCGGGGGCGGCCGGGGGGCCGGGGGGCCGTTTCACGTGAAACCGGGGCTCCCGCTCCCTGCTCTCTCCTCGACTCCTTCTCCCCCCGCTCCGTTTCACGTGAAACAGAGGCTGCGACATGGGAAACAGGAACACCGAACGGAGGCGTGGTCGAGTCCAGCAGTGCCTCGGCGGCGAGCGCGGCGTCGATGCGGCCCGCGATGTCCAGCGGCATCCGGGGCGGGCCGGGCAGGGTCCCGAGCGCCCCCCGGATCTCGTCCAGGGAGCTGCGCACGTCCTCGCACAGCTCGCACGCCGCCAGATGCTCCCGCACGTCCGCGGTGCGTGCCGGCGAGAGCACCCCCTCGGTGAGCGCGGAGATCTCCGCGACCTCCGGGTGCCCATCCGTGCCGGTCATCGAAGTCACGCTCGCCCACCTCCGCCCTTCACTGGATCTGCGTCGCTCTGTCCTGCCGGTGGTGGGACGGACGCCCCCTGCGACCGGTTCCTTCCCCCGTCGAGCGGTGGGCTACCCCTGCCACCGGGACGCAGATGGGTGAGGATCGGCAGAAGGCGTGCCCGACCCCGTGCGCAGCGGCTCTTCACGGTGCCGACGGGGACGTCCAGCACCTCGGCCGCCTCGGCGACGGGATAGCCCTGCATGTCCACCAGGACGAGGGCGGCGCGCTGGTCGGGTGGGAGCGTGGCCAGGGCCTGCAGCAGCTCCCGGTGCAGGTCTCCGCGCTCCGCGGGCGCGGCCGCGGATTCATGGGGCTCGATGAGCTGCTCCAGCCGCTCGGTCTCGGCCAGCGGTGCGGTGCGCCGCGACGCGGCCTTGCGCGCCCGGTCCAGACAGGCGTTGACGGTGATGCGGTGCAGCCACGTGGTGACGGCGGACTGCCCGCGAAAGGTGTGCGCGGCGCGGTAGGCGGAGACCAGGGCGTCCTGTACGGCGTCCGCGGCCTCTTCTCTGTCGCCGAGGGTGCGCAGGGCGACGGCCCAGAGGCGGTCACGGTGTCTGCGCACGATCTCGCCGAAGGCGTCGGGGTCACCGGCGACGTGCCGGGCGAGGAGATCGGCATCGCTGATGCCGTCACGCAGGACGTCGTCCACCGTCGAGCCCTCCCCCTGAGGTCCGTTCCGAACGTCAGCCGGTGAACTTCACGTTGGTGATGCCCTGCTTGTAGCCGGCACCGGCGTAGGTCTGCTCGTCAGCGCCAGAGTAAGGGGCTGCGGTGATCCAGAGCAGGACGTACCGGGCCCCGACCGGCTTCTTGAGGGAGAGGCTTATCGAATCCGTCGTCGTCTGCTTGGTCGTCAGCTTCTTCATCGACTTCAGCGACTCGGTGCCGGCGAGGGACTTCGCCGAGTAGAGCGACACCTCGGTGTGGTTGCCGCCGTAGAGCAGCTTGATGTCCGCGGAACTGAGCTGCTGCTTGCTGCCGAGGTCGTAGATGATGCCGACGCCGCCCTTGTACTGGGTCAAGGAGGGCCCGTCGGTGAAGGTGCGTGAGCGCCAGACGTCCTTGGGGGCGTAGTCCGTGGCGTACGTGTTCTTCACCCGGTCCGGACTCTGCGGGGTGCCGTCCGGGGCGTACTCCTGGGCGTCGGTGATCTTCACCGGCTCCCCGGTCGGCTTCGAGCCGTCGTCGCCCGTCGACTCGGAGATCTGCGGGCGGTCCTCCTGCCCGTCCTTGAGGAGCGTGTCGGCGAGCTGCCAGCTGGCCAGGCCCAGGGCGGCGATCAGCAGGGCGGCGACGCTCCACTTGAGCGCCCGGCCCGTGCGGCCCTGCAGCGGAGGCGGCGGGGGCACCGCCATGGGACCCGTGGGGCCGACACCGTGCGGCGGCTGCTGGCCGTAGGCGTGCGGGCGGGGGTAGCCGCCCGGCGCCGTGGTGAAGGACGGCTCCGGGGGCCGGATCCGCGGCATGGCGGCGACGGCCTTGGACAGCTCCTCCGGGGTCGTGCACGGCGTCTCCTGCCGCGACGAGGCGGAGCCGTCGTGGACGAGCGCGCGCATGGCGAGCTCGGAGAGGCCGCGGTGGACGCCGGCGCGGACCTGGTCGGGGGCGATGAGGCCGACGCCCTTGGGCAGGCCGGGCAGCCCGTGGGCGCTGTCCTCGTAGGGCCAGCGCTGGGTGAGCGCGGCGTAGAGGAGCGCGCCGATGGCCTCGGTGTCGGTCTGCTGGGGGCGGTCGGAGGTGATGCCACGGAGCGCCGCCATGACGGCCAGGCCGCGGATGCGGTACTGCCCGGTGCCGGTGCGCAGCACCGAGCCCGGGTGGAGGCGCAGGTGGGCGAGGCCCTCGCGGTGGGCGGCGGCCATGGCCTGGGACACCTGGCTGACGAGCTGGTAGGCGTCGTGCGGCTCCATGGGGCCGGAGGCGAGGACGTTGGTCAGCTCGGTGGCGTCGGGCAGCCACTCGTGGACGACGTAGACGAGGTCGTTCTCCTCGACGGCGTCGAGCACCTGGACGAAGCGGGGGTCGCCGAGGAGGGCGGCGGAGCGGGCGGCGGCGAGGACGGGGCGGGCGCGCGGGTGGTCGGCGGGCAGCAGATGGACGCCCACGGCGCGGCGGAGCTTCTCGTCCACCGCACGCCAGCTGCTGAATCCCTCCAGACGGGTGACGCACTCCTCCAGGCGGTAGCGTCTGGCGAGCTTGTGGCCGCTGTGCAGTTCGGGCGTGGTCTGGGCGTCGCGGGCGGGCTTCTTGCCGTCCGCGCGCCCGCTGTCCTTGTGGGTGCCGGCCTTGATCGCGGCCTCCGCCCCGTCGGCCGTGGCCTTGCCCGCCTTGGCGGTCAGCGGCTTGCCGCCGCTGTTGCCTGCCACGTCGACGGCAGCTGTGCTCCGTTCTGCCACCGTCGTTCCTGCCTCCCCATCCGTTGCACGCTGTCCACAGCCAAGACAATTGTGCCCACAGTCCGGCGCTATGCACGACACACGGCGGCGGGCGAAGGTTGTGCTCCCGTCAGCGTCCGAGTCGCCCGCGGACCATACCGACCATGGCCGTCAGCTCCTCGATCCGCATCCGCTTGGCGGCGAGGTAGAAGACGCCGAGCAGGACCAGACCGCCGACGATCAGGGAAGCGAGCGAACCGGGCACGCTCTGGCCGAGGACCTGCGTGATGCCGTAGGCCGCGGCTCCGCCGACGAGGGCCGCGGGGATGCACGCACCGGCGAGGCGGGCGTACGTCCGCACGACGCGCGAGCCGTCCAGATCCCCGCCGAGGCGGGTACGCAGGCGGCGCCACGCGATACCGACGCCGACGGCGTAGCCGAGGCCGTAGGAGAAGGCCATGCCGGCCACGGCCCAGCGGGCGGGCAGGACGAGGTAGCTCACGACGGCGGAGGCCGCGAAGGCCGCGGAGACGATCAGCGTGTTGTAGAAGGGCGTACGGGTGTCTTCGTAGGCGTAGAAGCCACGGAGGATGACGTACTGCGCCGAGTACGGGATCAGGCCGAGGCCGAAGGCCATGAGGATGAAGCCGATGTTGGTGGCACCGCCCGTGCCCGAGCCGCCCGAGAACATCAGCGTGGACATGGGGACGCCGAGCGCCAGGAAGGCGAAGGCGCAGGGCACGATGGCGACGGCCGAGGTGCGCAGACCGTGCGAGAGGTCGTCCCGGACGGCGGAGGCGTCGCCGTCGTGGGCGGCGCGGGAGATCCGGGGGAGCACCGCGGTCATCACCGAGACGGTGATGATGGCCTGCGGCATCTGCCAGAGCTGCAGCGCGAAGTTGTACGCCGTGATGCCCGTACCGGTGTGACCGGCCTTCTCCGCCAGCGCGCCGGCCTTGGTGGCGAGCTGCGTCACCACGACCATGCTGAGCTGGTTCGCGAGGACGAAGAAGAAGGTCCACTTGGCGAGGCCCGCGGCCTTCCCGAGGCCCTGCCCGCGCCAGTCGAAGCGGGGCCGGATACGGAATCCGGCCTCCCGCAGGTAGGGGAGCATGGCCAGCGCCTGGACGACGAGGCCCAGCAGCGTGCCGATGCCGATCAGTTGCACGCCCTCGGCCGGGATGCCGGCTGCGTCGACCTGGCTGTCCTTGAAGGGACCGAAAGCCCAGATGAAGGAGCCGAAGGTGGCGATGATGATGATGTTGTTGAGGACCGGGGTCCACATCATCGCGCCGAACTTCCCGCGCGCGTTGAGGATCTGGCCCAGCACCACGTGCACGCCCATGAAGAACATCGTGGGCAGGCAGTAGCGGGCGAACGCCACCGCCACTTCCATCCGGTCCGGGTCGGAGGCGATGGTGGGCGACATCGCCTGGATGAAGAGCGGCGCCCCCAGCACGCAGACGGTGGTGACGCCCGCCAGGAGCACGACGACGAGGGTCAGCAGCCGGTTGGCGTACGCCTCGCCGCCGTCCTCGTCGTTCTTCATCGCACGGACGAGCTGCGGAATGAAGACGGCGTTCAGCGCGCCGCCGCCCACCAGGATGTAGATCATCGTCGGCAGGACGTTGGCGACCTGGTAGTCGTCGTTGAGCGTGCCGACGCCGATCGCCGCCGCCATCACGAGGTTGCGGCCGAAGCCCAGGAGCCGGGAGACCATCGTGCCGGCGGCCATCAGGGCGCTGGACTTCAGCAGGCTCGCCGCCTTGCCGCCCTTGGCCGGCGCCGCGGACGCGGCGGGCTCCGGCTCCGCGGCGGGCTCGGCGGCCGGGACCTTCGGTGGCGGCACGGGGGAGCCGTACTGCCCCGGTGCCGGGATCTGCTGCCCCGGCCGCCGCGGCGGCTCGTAGGGCTGCTGCTGGTCGCGGTAGAGGTGGGCGAAGGCGTCCCGCCGGGGGCCGCCGTCGCCCTGGCGGTCGAAGCCGTCCACCGCGGCGAACTGCTTGGTCGCGTCGTCGTCGCCGTGGGCGGGGAAGCCCGCCGGACCGGACGGGCCGGACGGAGCCGGGGGCCACGCCCCGGCGCCCGGCTGCTGCTGCGGGTAGGTGTTGCGGTACGTGCCGGGCGGCGCCGGGGGCGCGGCCTGGTCGTACAGCGCGTCGCTCAGCGGGTCCTGGGCGGCCGGGTCGTGCCCGGGGTAGGGCTCGGAGGCGTAGGCGTCCCGCAGGTAGGGATCCTGGGCGTACGGGTCCTGGCGGGGCGTGCCGGGGGGAGCCGGGGGCGGCGGGTACTGACCCCGCGGCTCACCACCCGCGCCCTGCCCGCGGTCACCGTCGTACGGCGCGTTCATCGCTACCCCACCTCATCGTCCGCGGCCGGCCGGCCCCACTAAGCGTCAACGTTCCACTTTCTCACCCGAGCCGGATGGCTCCGTGTCATGCGATCCGGTGTCCGGGGCCGGGTCACCCGGCCGCGCGGGCCGGTCGTCCCCCGGGCCTCCGTTGTCCGGTCCCTCGCCGTCCGCCCCGGGCTCCCCGCCCTCGGTCGTACGGGCGGCGGACCGCTTCCGCTTGATGTAGATGCGGAGCCCCGCGAGGACCAGCAGGAGCACACCACCGGCGATGACGAGGAGAACCATAGGGGTGATGGACGTGACATGCACAGTGAAGACGACCGGGTCGCCGTAGGGCTGGCCCTCGGCCGTGTAGAGCCGGGCCGTCACGCGCACCGGGCCGTTGGCATTGGCCCGGGTCTCGAACTTCACCGACTGGTTCTGCCCGCCGTTGATCTTCACGGGCTGGGAGCGGTCGACCTGCAGACGGTTGGTCTGGCTGGACTCCAGCACCAGGTGGAGCCCCTCGATCCCCTGCAGCAGGCCGTTGTGGACCGTTATGGGGATGGTCGCGCTGCGCCCGGACAGGGTGACATCGGACTTCTTGATCAGCTCCACGCGGCGGGTGAGCCCGTACAGGTAGGACTGCACCGCCTCGCGGAACTCGGCGGCGCCCTTGCGGTCGCCGCGCCACGAGGTCGACATCTCCCGCATGATCGCGCTGCCGAAGGGGGTCACCACGCGGTCCTGCGAGGTCAGGATCACCTTGAAGCCGTCCAGCGTGGACTGGGTCTTCTGGATCTCCTGGAACGCCTTGGTGGACAGCTCCTGCTCGCGCAGCGAACCGGGGTACGAGCCGGTGCCCGGGACCTGCTGGTTCGCATCCGGGTCCGGCTTGGCCGCGGCCGCGTCGCCCAGATTGACGGGCTGCGTCCAGCGGTTGTCCGACAGGGCCTTGATCGCCGCGGCCATCGCCTGGGCCTGGCTCGCGGTGGGCATGCGCTGCGGCGCCACGACGATGCTGCGCTCGTTGTCCGGCGCCTGCCGGTTCACCAGGAGGCTCTGGGCGACGAACCGCTGCACGGCGAGCGAGTACTCGCCGGCGCGGACGAGGTCGCCCTGGAAGCCGGTGGACATCCGGGCGTCCGCCACGACGGCGGTGTTGCCGCTGCCGATCTGGCGGGCCGCGGTGGGGCTGTAGGACGTCCGGTCGCGGAAGCTGTCGCTGCGCGCGATGACGTTGTGAGCGCCGGCCGAGGTGGCCACGTCGATGATCGAGGAGTCGACGGCGCCGTCGACGGGCCAGGCGAAGTCCGTGCGCGGCTTCACGCCGAGGATGGTGTCCACGGTGGTCGAGGCGAGCTCCGTGGCGGACTGCAGGTGGCTCAGGGAGCCCGGCACGTCCTTGCCGTGGTGGGCCAGCGACGCGAGGTCGGGGTCGCCGAACGGCAGCGCCACCACCTGGTCGCCGGCGACGGCGGTCTGCAGCTGGCTGAGCCACTGCTTGGCGACCGCCTGGCCGCGGCCCGGGGTGGTCCGCCCGCCGGGCCCGCCCACCCGGTAGCTCTTGGTCATGGCCTCGACCGTGGCGAGCAGGTCCGGGTCGATCACCCAGGTGATCGGGAGGTCCTTGCCCAGCGCGACCAGCTGCTGCAGCCGGCCGCCCGGGGCCAGCTCCGCGGCCAGGTCGTCGTTGGGGAAGATCGGCGTCTGCTGCTGGTCGGACTCGGTCCGGGCGGTGAGGTGCGTCGCGGAGATCAGCGGCCACAGGAACGTGAGCTGCGTCTTCTTGCCCTCGATCGCGGAGGGCTGCCAGGTCAGCAGCGTCTGAGTGATCCCCAGCACCCGCTCGAAGCCCTGGTCCGCCGTGCGCCCCGACAGCGAGACGCCGAGCTGGTACACCCCGTCCCGGCTGAGGTCCAGGTCCTTCGCCGGCAGCGAGATGCTGAAGTCGCGGCTGGCCCCCGGAGGGAGCTTGTCGATCTTCTGGGTGTGCTTGCCGATCTCGGAGCCGTCGGCGCCCGACGGGGACCGGCTGCCGGTCTCGTCGGCGTCGACCCGGCTGTTGATCTGGCTTCCCACCCGCAGGCCGACGTGCGCGTCGGTGACCGTCGAGCCGCCGGTGTTGGTGACGCTGCCCGCGACCGTGAGCGTGTCGTCCTGCTTCGGCGCGGCGGGGGTCAGCGTGTGGACGGAGACGTCGACCGGGCGGGAGCCCGAGGGCTCGGCACGGGCCTCCGGCGCCGCCGACAGCTGCACCAGGCCGAGCAGCAGCGCCACTCCCGTCAGGAGTGTCGCAAGGTGCCGGGACCACCGGCAGGCAGCAGCGGAGGGGGTCTCCTGGGTCTCTGCCGCCTCGGCCACGCGCTCGCCCGTCCCTCGTCGTCGTCAGTGGTCGTCGGTTGTGCGTCCACGAATGGTAACGAGGCCCGCTGTGACGAAGTGCTGCGGACCGCTCCGCAAGATCGCTCGGCCGGCCCGATGTCCCGGCTGCGCCCGCTTTGCGTGGGGTGCGCCATGCGTCCGTAACGGGGAGGCCCTGCGGCGCGCGGCCACGTACCCTCTTCTGTTGTGCCGAATGCCAACAATGACAGCCTCACCCAGTCGTCGACCAACGAGCTCAGCCAGGTGCAGCGCCGTGCCGTGAGCGAGCTCCTTAGGGTCTCCCCCGTGGCCGACGACCTCGCCCGCCGATTCCAGGAAGCCGGGTTCACGCTTGCCCTGGTCGGCGGATCCGTACGGGACGCGCTGCTCGGCCGGCTCGGCAACGACCTCGACTTCACCACGGACGCCCGCCCGCAGGACGTCCTGAAGATCGTCCGGCCCTGGGCGGACTCCGTCTGGGAGGTCGGCATCGCCTTCGGCACCGTGGGATGCCGCAAAGCCGACTTCGATATCGAGGTCACCACATACCGGTCCGAAGCCTACGACCGGACCTCCCGCAAGCCGGAGGTCTCCTACGGCGACTCCATCGAGCAGGACCTCGTCCGCCGCGACTTCACCGTCAACGCCATGGCCGTCGCGCTGCCGGAGAAGGAGTTCATCGACCCGCACAACGGCCTGGAGGACCTGGCCGCCCGGATCCTGCGCACCCCCGGCACCCCGGAGGAGTCCTTCTCCGACGACCCGCTGCGCATGATGCGGGCCGCCCGCTTCGCCGCCCAGCTCGACTTCGAGGTCGCTCCCGAGGTCATCACCGCGATGACGGAGATGTCCGGCCGGCTCGAGATCGTCTCTGCCGAGCGGGTCCGGGACGAGCTCAACAAGCTGATCCTCTCCGACCACCCGCGCAAGGGCCTGAAGCTCCTGGTCGACACCGGCCTCGCCGCGCTCGTCCTGCCCGAGCTGCCCGCCCTGCGCCTGGAGCGCGACGAGCACCACCGCCACAAGGACGTGTACGAGCACACGCTCACCGTCCTGGAGCAGGCCATCGCACTGGAGGCCCCGCGCGATCAGCCCGGCGGCGGCCCCGACCTGGTGCTGCGCCTCGCGGCCCTGCTGCACGACATCGGCAAGCCGCGGACGCGCCGCTTCGAGAAGGACGGCCGGGTCTCCTTCCACCACCACGAGGTGGTGGGCGCCAAGATGACCAAGTCCCGGATGACCAAGCTCAAGTACTCCAACGAGCTGGTGAAGGACGTCTCCAAGCTCGTGGAGCTGCACCTGCGCTTCCACGGCTACGGCACCGGCGAGTGGACCGACTCCGCCGTCCGCCGGTATGTGCGTGACTCCGGGCCCCTGCTGGAGCGGCTCCACAAGCTGACCCGGTCCGACTGCACCACGCGCAACAAGCGCAAGGCCAATGCGCTCTCGCGGGCCTACGACGGCCTGGAGGAGCGCATCGCCAAGCTGCAGGAGCAGGAGGAGCTGGACGCGATCCGGCCCGACCTGGACGGCAACCAGATCATGGAGATCCTGGGCGTGGGCCCGGGCCCGCAGATCGGCAAGGCGTACAAGCACATGCTGGAGCTGCGCCTGGAGAACGGCCCGATGAGCCACGACGAGGCGGTCGCCGCGCTCAAGGACTGGTGGGCGGCGCAGGGCTGACCCCTCGGTTTCACGTGAAACATGAAGCGGGGGCGGTGGGTGATTCACGGTTTCACGTGAAACAGCCACCGCCCCCGCTTCATGCGTCCTCCCGGCTCCTGAAGCCCGCCAGGGCGACGGCGACGACGGCGTAGAGCGTGGCGACCGCGGACACCAGCAGGGCCGACCGGCCGTCGGGCGGCAGCATCAGAGCCGCCACTGCGGCCGCTCCCACGAAGGCGACGTTGAACAGGACGTCGTAGAGCGAGAAGATCCGGCCACGGAAGGCGTCGTCCACCGAGGACTGGACCACGGTGTCCGTGGCGATCTTGGCGCCCTGGGTGGTCAGGCCCAGGACGAAGGCTGCGATCAGCATGGGGACGCGCTCGAAGGGCAGCCCGAGGGCGGGTTCCAGCACCGCCGCGGCGGCGGCGCAGGCGACCATCCAGCCGAGCCTGCCCAGCCGGGACACCGCCCAGGGGGTGATGACGGCCGCCGCGAAGAACCCCGCTCCCGAGATGGCGACGGCCAGCCCCAGCAGGGCCATCCCCTTGGACTCGCTGCTCGTCCACGCGTAGCGGCAGAGCATCAGCACGGTGACGGTCAGGGCGCCGTAGCAGAAGCGCATCAGCGTCATGGCGGCGAGCGCGCAGGAAGCCGTGCGGCGCTCGGCGAGATGGCGCAGCCCCGCGGCCAGTCCCCGCGCGGTACCGGTCAGGGCGGCGCCCAGCCGGCGGGCCACCGGCGTGTCCGGCCCCAGCAGGCCGATGGGCATCAGCAGGGAGCTCAGGGCGGCGGCCAGGTAGAGGGCTGCGCCGAGCAGGACGACCCAGGCGTCGGATCCCGCCCCCTCGGGAGCGGCCACGCGTACGGCGAAGGCGAGGCCGCCTCCCACGGTGGCCGCCAGGGTTCCGGCGGTCGGGGAGAGGGAGTTGGCCATGACCAGCCGCTCGCGGGAGTCGACCACGCGGGGCAGGGAGGCGGAGAGCCCTGCCAGCACGAAGCGGTTGACGGCGGTGACCGAAAGGGCGGAGGCGTAGAAGAGCCAGTCGGGGACGCGCGCGACGACGAGCAGGGCGGTCACGGTGGCCAGGGCGGCGCGCAGCAGGTTGCCGTGGAGCAGCACCTGGCGGCGGCGCCAGCGGTCCAGCAGCACGCCGGCGAAGGGGCCCAGCAGCGAGTACGGCAGCAGGAGCACGGCCATGGCCGAGGCGATGGCCGTGGGGGAGGCCTGCTTCTCCGGGGAGAAGACCACGTAGGCGGCGAGGGCGACCTGGTAGACCCCGTCGGCGGCCTGGGAGAGGAGCCTGACTGCCAGCAGGCGGCGGAAATCGCGAAGGCGGAGCAGGACGCGAAGATCACGCACAACGGGCATGGTCCACAGCCTCACACAACGCACAGGTCCCCGGGCGGACGACCCGGGGACCTGTGGCGGAGAGGAGGCGGAAGAAGCGGAACGCTTAGCGCTCGACCTCGCCCTTGATGAACTTCTCGACGTTCTCGCGGGCCTCGTCGTCGAAGTACTGCACCGGCGGCGACTTCATGAAGTACGAGGAGGCGGAGAGGATCGGGCCGCCGATGCCGCGGTCCTTGGCGATCTTCGCGGCGCGGACGGCGTCGATGATGACACCGGCCGAGTTCGGGGAGTCCCAGACCTCGAGCTTGTACTCCAGGTTCAGCGGGACGTCACCGAAGGCGCGGCCCTCGAGGCGCACGTACGCCCACTTGCGGTCGTCCAGCCAGGCCACGTAGTCCGAGGGACCGATGTGGACGTTCTTCTCGCCCATCTCGCGGTCGGGGATCTGCGAGGTGACGGCCTGCGTCTTGGAGATCTTCTTGGACTCGAGGCGGTCGCGCTCGAGCATGTTCTTGAAGTCCATGTTGCCGCCGACGTTCAGCTGCATCGTGCGGTCCAGGATGACGCCCCGGTCCTCGAACAGCTTGGCCATCACGCGGTGCGTGATGGTGGCGCCGACCTGCGACTTGATGTCGTCACCGACGATCGGGACACCGGCCTCGGTGAACTTGTCCGCCCACTCCTTGGTGCCGGCGATGAAGACCGGGAGGGCGTTGACGAAGGCGACCTTGGCGTCGATGGCGCACTGCGCGTAGAACTTCGCGGCGTCCTCGGAGCCCACGGGGAGGTAGCAGACGAGAACGTCGACCTGCTTGTCCTTGAGGATCTGGACGACGTCCACGGGAGCCTCGGCGGACTCCTCGATGGTCTCGCGGTAGTACTTGCCCAGGCCGTCGAGGGTGTGGCCGCGCTGGACCGTGACGCCGCTGTTCGGCACGTCGCAGATCTTGATGGTGTTGTTCTCGCTGGCGCCGATGGCGTCGGCGAGGTCGAGACCGACCTTCTTCGCGTCGACGTCGAAGGCGGCCACGAACTCCACATCACGGACGTGGTAGTCGCCGAACTGCACGTGCATCAGACCCGGCACGCGGCCGTTCGGGTCGGCGTCCTTGTAGTACTCGACGCCCTGCACCAGCGAGGCGGCGCAGTTGCCCACGCCGACGATGGCTACGCGAACCGAACCCATTCCGGTTGCTCCCTGTTAGTACTCGACGAAGCCCTGCAGGAGTGCAGGGCTCACTGGTCCGGACCGGTGCGCTTGTCACGCCCGGCCCGCTCGCTCTCGATCAGCTCGTTCAGCCAGCGGACCTCGCGCTCCACGGATTCCATGCCGTGGCGCTGAAGCTCGAGGGTGTAGTCGTCCAGCCGTTCCCGGGTGCGGGCGAGGGAGGCGCGCATCTTTTCGAGGCGCTCCTCCAGACGGCTGCGGCGGCCTTCCAGCACGCGCATCCGTACGTCTCGCGACGTCTGCCCGAAGAACGCGAAGCGGGCGGCGAAGTGTTCGTCCTCCCACGTGTCCGGGCCGGTGTGGGCGAGCAGCTCCTCGAAGTGCTCCTTGCCCTCTGCCGTCAGGCGGTAGACAATCTTTGCCCGTCGTCCGGCCAGGGACGCCGCACGGGCGTCCTCCGGAGCGCTCCCGGGCTCCTCGACCAACCAGCCGTTCGCCACTAGGGCCTTCAGGCAGGGGTAGAGGGTGCCGTAGCTGAACGCACGGAACACCCCGAGCGAGGTGTTCAAGCGTTTCCGCAGCTCGTAGCCGTGCATCGGGGACTCGCGGAGCAGGCCGAGGACGGCGAACTCGAGGATGCCGGAGCGTCTGCTCATGTTTCGCCTCCTTGTCGCACACAGCCTAGTCCTTGTGATCCCTAGTCCCTATTGGTCCCTTATGCCGACTCCGAGCCGACCCTTATGCCGAGCTGATGTATCGACTCGATACATCCAGACGATAGAACGCACCCCTGGATGCGACAAGAGGGGGCACGGTGAACGAGGTCACATCACCGATTCGTGGGACACAAGCGGCCTGATTTGGAGTGAACATCCGCAGTAGGAGCGATTTGGCCGTGCGTAGTCTGTGCGCCATGCAGACCAGCGGGAACCGAGTGACGACGACAGGCGTCCTCGTCCCGTACGCAATGCGCCCGGTTGCCTCAGGCAGCCGTTCAGCGCATCGGGGGGAACGCAAGCCACCTGCCGCTTCCAGGCGATAGCGCCTGCCCGAGGAGTAGTCGTTCGATGAGCGAGCACCGCCGCAAGCCGCCGCAGCCTCAGGGCGGCGGACGAGCCGCGG
>NZ_JBAMDC010000179.1:0-13157 GCF_036961605.1 Streptomyces sp. KLMMK | reverse complement strand
ATATCTGGGGCTTGTACTCCACGTCTTGTCATCGGTATAGCCATGGCCCACACTCACGGTCTCGGAATGATTTGTGGTATACGATACATGACTTCCTCCAGTCACGTTTACGCCAGCAATACTAATTCCCACGCTCGCGTTGTAGCTGTACGTTTGCGAACTGCTGTCGGTTGTAGAGTGGTCGAGCGTAACAGTCACAGAGTAATTCTGCATGGCTGACTGCTGGCTACTATTATTCTCGATTCGGTTCGTGGAGAGCATTACCGGCTCAGCTTCCGCCAAGGCGGACACGAACCCCCATTTGACGTATTCATTGAGATAGTGACGGCAGTCATTGCCGTATTTGTTACAATCGCGGCCGCTTGCGTAAAGGCACTCAATGCACTGAGCGTACTCATTAAAATCAGATACAGGGCGACACTCTGTTACCTTTTCCTTAATGAGTGACGCAATGAGCTCAGCTGCCTTACTTGTCGGAAGTTTCGCCTCGGCGAATTTCTGTGTTATTTTAATGATTCCCTCAGGGTGAGTCTCCTTGTATTCTCCACCTTTTCGATTTGCCTGCCCGTGGGACCCTGTAGACATGGCATACGTCGGGTCGAGCGTGATATGCGATATAAACTTCGGGTCGGGTGGGAAGTTTAGGGTAGACATAACTTTCACCTTCTACTCTATGGCTAAGTACTGGTCTGTCGTCACCGTTGTGCGACTCTGGGGTTGGTGGGAGGTTTTCCGATGTCGATGGCGCCATCCGGTGGTGTCGGTGCGCGGCCCGTGGCCTTCCAGTCACTGGTGGCTCATGCGTGAGGCCCAGAAGATTTGTAGGAGAACGAAGTGTCTGCTTCTTGACTGAACTATCCGCACCACGGACTATCGTGGCCTCACCAGCCAGTTTCGCAAGTATCCGACCGCTTCGCACCTCCGCGGATAGCTGCGCACCGTCAGCACACTCGTTACGATGGCTACAGAATCCTGATGTGGGCGTGCTGGAAGATCCTCTGCTGAGCCTAGTAGGGTCGGGGACTGGCGCGGTGGCTTTCGCTCCGTTTCCAGCCCCCGCTGCTTCAAACCGTGCATGCAGTTCTCCCGCACACGGCTTTCCGACATCGTTCACCGGCTGGCATGCGCCGTCGCCCAGCGTACGTTTCCGGTAAGTCGGTGGACCCCGAGCCTGGTGATCCACTCGTAGGTGAACCGAGTGGTCTAGTTTCTGCCTCGGAGTCTGTGCTTCCGGCTGGCGAAGATGGCCAGCCGTTCGTGGACGTAGCCGTCGACTGCGTTGAACTTCCGCCCGGAGTTCCCGTTGCGGAAGTATGCCGCCCGGCCCCGTAGTACGGGATTGAGGTCGGCGACCACGGCGGACACCGGCCGTTCGGTCTTCGAGAGGGCAGTCGCTGCGCGGACCTTGTCCCGCAGGACCTGCATTGCCCTCGCCGAGGGCCAGCGACGCAGGTAGAACCTGCCTCGCCATTTCCACGATTCGACTTTCTGGTGGTGGAAGCCGAGGAAATCGAAGCCCTGCCCGCCTCGGGTGAGGCAGGTAATGCCGGATTTCTCGGGGTGCAGTCGCATCCCGAGTCGTTCCAGCACTCTCGCCGCCAACTGTTGAGCCTGCTCGGCCCGTTGTCTGGTCGGCGACAGGACCACGAAGTCGCCGCAGTATCTCACCAGTACCCCCAGCCGGCGGCCCTCGTCCTGCCATGCCTCGTCGAGGACATACAGGGCGATGTTGGCCAGCGGCCCGCCACGGTGGGAATCGAAAGCGGCCTGAACTCGCCCGGCCGCCCCGGTTTGGGAATCTGGACCCGCTGCAGCGCCGACGGACGATACGTATACGTCCGCAGCTGATCGGCCAGATCCTGGAGGAACGCATCCACCCCCGAGGCCGCCACCGCGTCGACGGTCACGCCGTCGATGCCGGGGGCTCCTCGGTTCGCACACACACCGGCCCATGCCCGCCGAAGAACGTCCATGCGGTGGACATGGCCATACAGGGCATGAAACCGGCGTTCGGGTTCTTGCTTGGCACAGCGGTAGAGCGTCTGCCGCAAGGCTCGGACCTTGTCCAGAGGACGACCACCCATTCTCGCGGTGCCTTCCTCCCGGCGGATGGACCTAGCCGAAGCGGCACTCATCCGGGCCCCTCCCTGTTCGCGAATCGCATCGATGAAGCAGGGGCCCTTCGCTCCTGACGGGTTGTGTTGTCCCGCCGATCGGCACTACTACGACCCCCTCCGACTGCCTCTCGGCGCCCCGCCATTCCCGGCTCTGCCGGTTATAGGCAGGCCACGCTTCCCGCGCCGCATGCGCGGGGCCAAGGAGGCTCTCTCTCCAGTTCCCAGGACCACCGTCCGGCCATTCCACGCCCCTTACGCCGGGAGGTTCTTCGGCGACCGCTCCAGGTCTAAGATCGCCTTCCTTGGCCTTCGCCCTTCAAGCACAGGCTCGGCTCCTCCTTGGCCCGCCCGCGGGCGGGGGTTAAATGACGGCGCTGCAGGCTTCACTTCATGTTGCGGACTGGCCGGTTGCACGCCCCCGGAGGGCGCTTGTCACTCCACTTCGACGCCGCCCTTTCGAGTGACGCCGGGAGTCAGCTACCGGGGACCCTGGCATCTCCTCGGATCGGACTTCCACCGGCTGGCTACCCTGAGCTTGTCGTCCGGTTACATCGTTCACATCCCTTCTGATCTGCGGTGACGTCCGGACTGCTGGACGTACACTTGACTCTGTCGATGATCTTGGGGTTTCCCGGTGCGGCAGTGTGATGAACGGGCATGCTCGGGGCTGTCCGATGGCCCCTGTGATCGTCGAGGTGCTCGTTGTCGCTCCGTCCCCGTTCCGGTGAGCAGGTTCCGTCTCTGACCGCGCGGATCGCGCGGGCGAGCAACTCGGGCGGTACGACGGCGATGTGGGTGAGAGACCGGCTGGACGGGCTGTGGTGCGACGAGGACTTCGTCGGCTGGTACCCGCGCGACGGGCGCCCATGCCTCTCGCCTGCCCAACTGGCCACGGTGAGCGTGTTGCAGTTCCTGCTGGGCCTGTCCGACCGCGCCGCCGCAGAGGCCGTGCGGTGTCGCATCGACTTCAAGTACGCCCTGGTGCGCCACGAGGCGCCGCTATTTCCGGGTGGGGGTGGAAGACCTCCACCGCTGGCCTGTCGCAGCAGGCTAGCGAAGCTGAGGGCAGCCTGATGGCGGAGACGCGCGGGAGGGTGGCAAGTAGCCCTGACAACGACGGGATGTACTGGTACTGCCAGACGGTACGGGCCCGGCAAGCGAGACGAGAAGCCGTACGAGAGGAACCGGTGCCCGAAGCCTCGTAAGACTTGAACCGGCTCGAACCTGGTGGATCTGGGCCGGGTGCAGTGCGCGCGACCGCCGAAAGGCGGTGGTCGCGACTCCGCTGTCAGTGAAGTGCGCTGGTGCGGAGGCCATGTTGAAGGTCTGCGGCGTAGGCATGGCGATGCTGCCGGGGTACAGCCGGGCGGCTCACTCGGCAACCGGATAGCGGTGAACGTGGGAAGCGGTCCGATGCCGCCCGAGGTCCGGCAGCCAGCCGGTCGGAGGGCAGGCCCGTCATCGGCTGATGGCAGCGGACCGTGGCGGAGTCCTCGTAGTAGTCCGAGCGCGCGAAAGGCGCGTACATGGCGAAGGAGGACAGCAAGTCAGCAGCCGAAGGACTGGAAGACCAGGAGGGTCGTTGGTGAATACCGACGAGCTGGAGTACGCCCTGACCAGGGCCGAACGCCGGGTACTGGAGATCCAGACAAAGCTGCACCGGTGGGCCCGTGAGGATCCTCATCGCAGGTTCAGCGATCTGTTCAACCTCGTTTCCGACCCCGCGTTCCTGCTGGTCGCGTGGGTTCGGGTGCGGGGCAACAAGGGAGCCCGCACGGCCGGAGTGGACGGTGAGACCGCCTACTACGTGGAGACCGTGCGGGGGGTCGAGAACTTCCTCGACAGACTGCGGGGCTCGATCAAGGACCGCAGTTTCTGCCCGCTCCCGGTTCGGGAACGGATGATCCCCAAGCCTGGCGGCAAGCTGCGTCGGCTGGGGATCGCGACTGTGACCGACCGGGTGGTGCAGGCGTCCCTGAAACTGGTACTGGAGCCGGTGTTCCAAGCGGATTTCCTCCCGTGTTCCTACGGGTTCCGCCCGAACCACCGGGCTCATGATGCGGTGGCCGAGGTCCGCCACTTCACCTCCCACTCCTACGAGTGGATCGTGGAGGGCGACATCAAAGCCTGCTTCGACGAGATCTCGCACGCGGCTCTGATGGACCGGGTGCGCGCACGCGTCGGGGACAAACGCGTCCTGGCCCTGGTGAAGGCGTGCTTGAAGTCCGGGATCCTCGGTGAGGACCGGATGCTCAGGGAGACCAGTGCTGGAACCCCGCAAGGGCCGATCCTCTCCCCGTTGCTCAGCAACGTGGCCCTCTCGGTCCTGGACGAGCACATCGCTCGGGCCCGGGAGGTCCGGCGAGCACCTTCAACGACCGCCAGAAACGACGCCGTCGCGGACTGCCGAACTACCGGCTGATCCGTTACGCGGACGACTGGTGTCTGGTCGTATCGGGCACCAAGGCCGATGCGGAGGGGCTCAAGGAAGAGGCGGCGCAGGTCCTCTCCACGATGGGCCTGCGCCTGTCGCCGGAGAAGACGCTGGTCACCCACATTGACGAGGGCCTCGTTTTCCTCGGCTGGCGCATCCAGCGACACCGCAAGCGAGGTGCCAACAAGCACTACGTCTACACCTACCCGTTACGCAAGGCCCTCGCGGCCGTGAAGGCCAAGGTCAAGACGCAGTGCCGCAAGACAGGAGCTGACGTGCCCTTCGACACCCTGCTCATCCAGCTCAACCGGATGCTGCGGGGATGGTGCGTCTACTTCCGGCCGGGAGTATCCAGCGCCGCCTTCCAGTACCTGAGCCCGTACGTCTGGGGTCGGGCCATCTGGTGGCTACGGCGCAAACACCCTCGAATGAACTGGAGCAGTTGCGCCGCCGCTACTGCGGCGGAGGCTGGTGGCCGGCCAGCGAGGAGCGGGAGCTGCTCAGCCCGGCGAGGGTGCACACCACGCGCTACCGCTACCGCGGATCAGTTATCCCCTCCCCATGGCCGACCAAAGGATAAGGACAGTCCTCAGAGAAGTACCGGGGCTTGTGGAGCGCCCGTTGCGCTGAGAGGCGCACGGCGGGTGCGGGAAGCGGTCCGGAGAAACAGCCCGGCCGAAAGGCCGGGACCGCGCTCCGGGCCGACTTCACGGCCTGGAGCTGGACGATCCCGGCTTTCACCACAGCCTGCTGTCCGATTTCCGCGAGCGCCTTACCCAGGACGACCGCGCCAACCGTCTCCTGGATCTGGCACTGGCCCGCTTGAAGGACGCCGGGCTCGTACAAAAGCGCACCACCCAACGCACGGACTCGACCCACGTCCTGGCGGCGGTGCGCGACCTGACCCGGCTGGAGCTGGTCACCGAGGCGGTCCGCGCCGCGCTGGAAGGAGTCGCCCGTACGGCCGGGCATCACCTGGCCGGCCTGGTCGACGAGGACTGGGGGCGCCGCTACGGCTGTCCGGTCCGGCTGGGCAAGAACCCCGCCCGCCCCAAGCCCCGGATCCTCGCCGCCGGCGAGGACGCCTGCCGGCAACTGGAGCACCTTTACCCGCACGGGGCGGAGTACCGGCCGGGCTCGCAGGCCGAGGCCCTGCGGCAGGTCGTCGTGCAGAACTACTACGGCGACGCGGCGGGCCGTCTACGCTGGCGCACCGCCGAGGACGGGGGCCTGCTGCCTTCAGCGGCAGCGGTCGTCTCTCCCTACGACACCACGGCCCGCTACGTTCGCCACGGGCACATCATCCGCTGGAAGGGGTTCGCCGCCCATCTCACCGAGACGTGCGCCACCGGCAGCGTCAACGTGATTACGGACGTCGCTACCACCTCGGCGGCGACCAGCGACGCTCAGGTGCTGCCCGGCCTGCACGCCCGCCTGGCACGTCGCGGACTGCTGCCCGCGGAGCACCTGGTCGACGGCGGCTACACCTCCCTGGTCCATCTGGAGCGAGCCGCCCGCGAACACCAGGTCACCGTCAGTGGGCCGCTGACGGCAAATCCCACCCGCCAGCACCGTCTGGGCGAGGGCTTCGGCCGGGATGACTTCCGCATCGACTTCGACCGACGCCAGGTGACCTGCCCGAACGGCCGGGTCAGCGTCGGCTGGCACGGCCCCTACCCGACCTCCGAGCTCGCCGGCGCACCCCTGATCGTCGCGCGGTTCACCCAGAGCCAGTGCCGGCCCTGTCCGGACCGGCCGCGGTGCACCAAGGCCCCGGCCAGGAACGTGGGCTTCCCGCCACGCGAGCTCCGCGACCTGCAGGTCCGCGTCCGCGCCGAGCAGCAGACTCCCGAGTGGAAGGCCCGCTATGCGGTCCGCTCCGGCGTCGAGGGCACCGTCAACGAGTTCGCCCACGGACACGGCATGCGCCGCTGCCGCTACCGCGGCCAGCCCAGGGCACACCTGCAGCACGTCCTCACAGCCATCGCCGTCAACATCGAACGACTCAGCGAACGGCCGGCAGCCGAGGAACCCTCACCGAGACCGCCGACCGCCTTCCAGAACTACCTGGACCAGCACGGAATCCCGCGGTCGAAGTCCTGGCGAACCGTCGCCACCTGACCTTCACCACCAAGAGTCGGGTGGCCCGGGGGAATCTCACCCCCGGGCTCCCACAGAACGGAGCGTGACAATCTCTCGTCACTCCGCTCTTGTCATCCTGGTCACCAGGCGACGGAGGCATCAGCTGTCCACCGCCACTGTGCGAAGAGCCGGGGATGCCGTTTGGCGATCCCCTGCATGCACTCGACGGCTTTCCTCAGCCCCGCGAGCCGCTTGTACTTTCGGCGGATCCATCGCACCAGGTAGGCGTTGATGCGCGCCAGGAGGGGATATAGCGCCGACCGGTAGAACCGGCCGTAGTAGTTCATCCAGCCCGCCACGATCGGGGTGATCGCCTTAGCGAGCTCCACGAACGTGAAGCTGGAGCGACGATGAAGCCGCCATCGGCGGACTTCTTGTCCCATCTTTTTCAGGGCGTCCTTGCTGACCGCTGGCAGGAACGACAGGAACTTTCGGCCGTCCTTGGTCCGTGCGCCGCGTGGGCGGAACGTGAACCCGAGGAAGGTGAAGGACGTGTGCTCGTAAGAGCCGCGCCGTTTCCCGTCCTTGCAGTACACGATCTTGGTCTTGTCGGGGTGCAGTCGCAGCCCGACCTCTTCCATCCTGTTCCCGAGTGCCGCCAGGACCTGTCGGGCTTGGCGCTCGCTGACGCAGTGCACGACCGCGTCGTCGGCATACCGCTCGAACTGGACGCCCCGGAAGTTCCGGGTCAACCACAGGTCGAACGCGTAGTGCATGAACAGATTCGCCAGTACGGGCGAGACCGCGGACCCCTGTGGGGTGCCCCGATCTCGCATCTGCAAGGTGCCGTCCGGTAGTTGAAGCGGCGCGCGAAGCCACCGATCAACATACAACTTCACCCAAACGGCGTCGGTGTGTGCTTCCACGGCCTTGACGATGAGGTCCCAGCGGACGCTGTCGAAGAACTTCTGGATGTCGAGATCGATCACCCAGTCCTTCTTCCAGCAGCGCTCCCGGCACCGCTCCACCGCGTCCAAAGCCGGGGCCGGTATCCGTAAGAGTCCTCGTGGAAAAGAGGATCCACACGGACGCCCAGATGCCGGGCCACCACGGTCTGTGCAACCCGATCAGCGACTGTGGGAATGCCGAGCATTCTCGTGCCGCCGCCGTGCTGCTTCGGGATTTCCACCGCTCGCACCGGAGGTGGAAAATACGTCCCCGACGACATCCGATTCCATACCTTGTAGAGGTTGTTCCTCAGGTCGGATTCGAAGTCGGCGATGGACTGCGCGTCCACGCCCGGTGCACCCTGATTCCTCTTCACGTCCTGGAAGGCCTCCCAGACCTCCCACTTCGAGATATCAAACGGCTTGCCTGACGATTTCAACTGTTCCATCGGCTCCTCCCGGTCATCGCCGGTTGACCAAACGAACACAGCCACGGACGACCCGGCCCCTTCGCTCCACCCCCATTACAGGGGCTTCTTCGCTACTACGAGCCGGTCCGCCAGCGCACCCTGCGACAGTACTCAGTCCCTTGCGGTTTCGGCCGCTTGAGACGCTCCCTCTCGCCGTCCTGACCGGAGCGGGCAGTGTCAGGGCGCGCTTTCTCCTGTTCCATGTGGAAGCAGCAGATCAGGATCACGTCATCTTCATGCCGGACACCATCTGGCCAATAGACGGGCTCCCGCCAGACTCATCCCGGGGATCGGAAAACATCTCCGGTTCTGATGTCGTCCCTCTCTGTTTCGACACGTCAGCAATGATTCGCTTGCGCTCGTCTTCCTGATCCCTACCTGACGCCTCTAACGACGCCTTTTCCTCATCGCTCACCACGACGGTCTTCAGCCAACGCAGCATGAGGCGGTTTGGAGCCTCCCCCCGCATGGCCAAATCCTTCATCTCCCACACAGCATCACTCGGGGATGCGATTCCTACATAGCGCCTCTCCTCGTGTTCAGGACACACTCACCGACAGAGCCAAGCTAAAGCGTGTTGCAGAAGGCTGTGATCTGGGCATTTTCCGTGTATGGGTGGGGCGCTGAGGGCTCAGCCGTTGTGGGTGGAGACGTTTGTCGGCGTACGACGTTGGCTCCCCGGTTGCGTACGGGTGGATGTCCCCAGATGTCAGGCCACGTCGGTCTCTCGTTCGATGGCCTTGAGGCGGTTCTTCAGCCGGTAGCTGGGGCCGTTGATGGCGATCACGTCGCAGTGGTGAAGGAGGCGGTCGAGGATGGCGGTGGCGAGGACTTCGTCGCCGAAGACCTGGCCCCACTCGCTGAAGGTCTTGTTCGAGGTCAGGATGATCGAGCCCTTCTCGTAACGCTTGGAGATCACCTGGAAGACCAGGTTCGCCTCGGCTCGTTCGAGGGGCTGGTAGCCGACCTCATCGACCACGAGAACGCTGGGCCGCAGGTAGGTGCCGAGCTTGTTGGCCAGGCGGCCAGCGGACTCGGCTGCCTTGAGGTTGCGGACCATGTCGTCGAGGCTGGTGAAGTAGATCGAGTAGCCGGCCCGACAGGCCGCGACCGCCAGGGCGACAGCGATGTGCGTCTTGCCGACCCCGGGCGGTCCCAGGAGGGCGGCGTTCGCCTTGGCCTCCACGAACGAGAGCGTCGCGAGGTCCTTGACCTTGCGCGGGTCGAGGTCGGGCTGGAAGGAGAAGTCGTACTCGTCCAGCGTCTTGTGGTGCGGCAGCTTCGACAGCCCCAGGCCCTGGCGGAACCGGCGGTCGTCCCGGACAGCAAGTTCCTCGGACAGGACCAGATCGAGGAGGTCGAGGTAACCCATCTTCGCTTCGTCGGCCCGCTGGGCGTACTGGTTCAGGACCTCGGCCAGGTGGGGCAGGCCGAGCTTGCCGGCCGTGGTGCGGATACGGGTGCTGACCAGCTCGCTCAAGAGGATTCCTTCGTGCTCGGGCAGGTGGTGAAGGGGCGAGTGCCGGTCAGTTCGTCATAGACCGACAACGGCCGGCGGCCGACCTCGACCTGAGTGACCGCGGCCCGGTTGAACAAGGCCTGCAGTGGCCCGGCCTGGGCCGGAGACCGTTCGCGGCGGGGCTGCGGCGGGACATCTCCCGTGGTGACCCTGCGACCGGCACCTGTCGGCAGGCCGTCCCAGTGCTTCTCGTCGACGACACGGACACCCCGGCCAGCCGCCCGTGGATGAGCGGCCAGCAGCGTCTCTCCGCTGCCTTGCGGGGCGGTGAGATGGAGCGTGACCTGTGATTTCGTCGCGCGGATCTCGACCAGCTGGCGGGGGCGGACCCGGCGGGCAGGGACTGAGTAAAGGTTGCCGTCGAAGGCGACGAGGCAGTCCTTTCCAACATGCCGCAGCTGCCGTTCGGCCACCAAGTATGGGGTGACCGGCAGCGGTTTGAGGGCTGCATGGTCATGGGCCGCTCGCTCGCCGATGACGTCCCGGTGGGTCTTGTGGATCTGGGCCCGTCGCTGGGGCACCCAGGCCATGAACGCGGCGTCCATCTCCTCGACCGAGGCGAAAGACCTGCCGGACAGGACATGGTCGCGCACGATCAGCACCTGCCGCTCGACCCGTCCCTTGCCGGTGGGGCGGTAGGCGGCCAGCACATCGATGTCGAAGTCGTAATGGCCGGCGAAGCCGACTGCCTCCGGATGCAGCGGCACCGCCTCGCCGGGGGCGACATGCCGGCGGACGACGGTCTTGGTCCGGTCGTAGACGATCGTCATTGGCACCCCGCCGTAGTGCGCGAACGCCCGCCGGTGGCAGTCGAAGAACGTCTGCAGGTCCTGGCTGGTGGTGAAGCAGCAGAACGGATCGCGCGAGTACGACAGCGTCACGTGGAAGGAATAGACCTTCCCGATGCCCATATGGGCGAGGACCTTGCCCTCATCACCCCAGTCGACCTGGGCCTGGGCCCCCGGGATGACCTTGAACCGGCGGTGCATCCCTGCCAGTTCCTTCGGCGTGATTCCCAGATCACCCGCGATCCGCGTACGAGCTTCCTGCACGTAGAGTTTCACGCGCTGGTAATTGCCTGCGAAGCCGTACTCCTTGACCAGCCGCTCGTGGATCACCGACGCCTTCATCAGGATCTCGGCCCGCAGCATCGCGTCGACCAACGGCGTGAACTCGTCGATCACCCGCTTGTGGGACTGCCCGTTCGAGAGCCGCCGCGGCGGTGCGGTGGGACTCTTCGCCGAGAGGTACTTACGGACCGTCTTACGGTCCAGGCCAGTCTCCCTGGCGACCTCCGACAGGCTCATCGCCCCGGACTCGAACAGACCACGAAAACGCCGAAGCTCCAGCCAGCGATTCGGATCCAGTACCACCGCCCGCCCCCTCCACCAGTCCCACACCGACCAGCAGCAGACTGACGGGCAACAGCGGTCACCGCATCAACAACTGTCCCTTTCATCGGGTCTGTCGCAGATCTTGTGACGTGGCGAGGTCGATCTACTGATCCGCTTCGGCGTGGGGCGCCGGCACCGGCCTCGCGGAGTTCGGCCACCATGGCGGCAGCGACTTCTTCCGGCACGTTCTCGAGGATGGTTGCGGGCAGTTGGCTGACGAGCGACTTGCAATGCCAAAGGCTGAGTCCTGTCCGCCTGTGTAGCAGCTTCACGACTTCGATGGCTCGGGGGCCGGGGTCCGTGAGAACTGCAGCGTGCGGTTGGTCGTCGCAGATCAACAAGAACGATTCCCTCACCGTTTCCGATCTCTCTATGAGTCTGCCAATGGGCTGCAGCATATGGCGGGGCGATGCGGTCACGCCCTGAGGAGGATGCGGGTGCGGAGAAGGTCGAGTTTGGCTCGGCCGTATCCGGCCCGTTTGAGGAGTTTGACCCTTGTCACCTGCCCTTCGACCTGGCCAGAGCTCCAGGTGGTCGATAGCCCTGCAATGACGGCGTCCTCGTCGCGGAGAAGTCCGTCGGCGAACTGCCGTAGGTGAGGGAGGTCGTCCTGCCTGACCAGCTCGATCCATGCATGGAGGTCTTCACCGCGGTGCTGGTGCATCAGAGAGGCGAATGCTCGGACGTTCTCCACCGTCGCGTCGAGTTCGGGGCATGCCGCGCGGACTTCCTTCAGGCCGATGGTCTGCTCGGGCCGGAGACGCTCAGGGTGGGTCATGATCCAACGCAGAGCCCGTTTGGGCTTGGGAAGAGCCGGCAGCGGAGGTGAGTTCACGACGCCTTGCTTCAGCAGGCGGACGTAACCGTTGACGACCGTCCTGTCACCCTGGAATCCCTGGTCACGGATCTCGCGGAAGAGTTGGCTGGCGTTGTAGCAGCCCTGAGCGAACCGTTCGTAGATGTAGGGCTTGTAGTCGTCGAGCTTGGTGCGGCGCTGGGTGACCTTCACCAGCAGTTCGTCAACGCTCGCAGTCCTCGCGTAGCGGCGGACCGCGTAGTAGTCGAGGTCCAGGTCGCGGCTGATGCCGCGCAGCGAGCGCCCTTCGGCAAGAAGATCCTGGACGGCTTGATGGCGCTCGCGGATGGTGGCGACGATCCGGCGGGGCCGGCCGCGGACGTCGAGGAAACCGTCTGGTACCGGCGGCGGTTCCGGGACGCGGGTCGTGGCCGCGGCTTCGTGCGCAGCACGGAGGCAGCCGTAGTGGGCAGTGATCGTCTTCTCGACGGCCTTCGCCAGATTGCTCCACAGATGCCACACGTCAGCGACCTGCATCGCCTGCGGTGCCGCCTGCCTTGCGGCCTCCGCATAGGCGGTGGCCCGATCCCGGCAGATGATCTCTACCTCTGGATGGGCTTCGAGCCAGCGTGCCACCGGCTCAGCCTCCCTCCCGGGCAAAACCTCAATCGGCCTGCGGGCTTCCAGATCGACTAGCAGCGTGGCGTAGTTCTGGCCTTTGAGCAGGGCGAATTCATCTACGCCGAGGACGCGCACCGGTCCCGGGCCCTCCAGCGGCGAAGCCCGCAGCAGGCGCAACATCGTGTCCTTGGCGACCGACACTCCGAGCCTGAGGGCGAGCCGTGATCCCGGACGCCCGGCGAGAGCCTCTGCGACACGTTCCAGCAGCCTGCGCAGAACCGGGGTGTGACGGGCATGGGGGCGGGTCAGGCCCGGTATCTGCTCGGCGAACGTCACCGTCGGGCAATCTGTCACGAGACATTTGAACCGTCGTATCAGCAGCACGATCACCACCGGCAGCCCGCCCAGGGGAGCGTCTCCCAGGCGCCGTTCGTACCGGCCGTGCACGCGGCCCGAAGGCTCTCCGCACCGCGGGCACTGTGCTGACGGCGAACGAGAACGCGTACGTAATACCACACCGTCCGGTCCCTGCCGCACCGACTCGATCACCACAGCCGCCAGATGCGGCAGAACCTTTTGTAAGCCCCCTGAACTGCACACTCAGACAAAACGATCAACGCGACGCCGCGTCACAAGATCTGCGACAGACCCCTTTCATCCGTACGCGGCTGGGGACGTTCAGGTGTACGCCGACAGCGGGTGAGGCAGGCCTTGATGATGCTGTGCGCGCGGGCCGCGGTCAGGTCATGGGTGCGGCCGGGCAGCGCGCGGGAGAAG
>NZ_JBAMDC010000178.1:0-13247 GCF_036961605.1 Streptomyces sp. KLMMK | reverse complement strand
GCTCGCGGGCAGCGCGCCGGGCGCCCGGCGTCCCGTGCCGGGCGGCGGCGGTTCCGTCCTTGCCCCCAGTTCTGCCCAGAACCACGCGTGCGCTCACACGGGTGATCGGGCGCCGGACCGGGCGGCGCGGGCGCTCTGCCCGCCTGCGGGCAGCGGGCCGCCCCCGGGCGGGAGCACGCGGGTGGCCGGATTATGATGCTCACCTTCAGCCACGGGGATCACCCTCGCCGCATGTCTCGTACCACCGTTCCCATTTGGGACCGAACGGTGACATTCCACGGGACGGCGGCGCAGGAGCCCTGTGGTTATCTATCGCCAGCGCGTGAGCCGCGCTTTCGGGGGCGCCGCGTGGCCGCGGGCCGTGCGAGGGGAGACAACCGATTGTGAACGTGCAGCTGATACCGAGAGGGCGCGCAGCCCGGCGAAGGGGTCTGTTCGCGCTGCTTCTCGGCGCGCTGATGCTGCTGGTCACGGCCTGTGGCGGCGGTGACGACGACGGGAAGAAGGGCGGCGCCAAGAAGGTGCCCGACGGCCCGTCCGAGGCCGTCGTCTCCATCGCGCCGGAGGACGGCACGAAGGACGTCGCGACGTCCGGTGCGCTCAAGGTGACCGCCCAGAAGGGCAAGCTGACCTCCGTCAAGGTCGCCGACGCCAAGGGCCGTACGGTCGACGGCAGGATCACCGACGACGGTGCGGCCTGGGAGCCCACCGCCCACCTCGGTGCGTCCAGCAAGTACACGGTCGACGCCCTGGCCAAGGACGACGCCGGCCGCCCGTCGGCCAAGCACGCGTCGTTCACGACGCTCACCCCGCAGAACACCTTCGTCGGCTACTTCACGCCGGAGGACGGCAGCACGGTCGGCGTGGGCATGCCCGTATCGGTCACTTTCAGCCGCGGCATCACCGACCCCAAGGCCGTCGAGCGCGCCATCAAGGTGAAGACCGAGCCGGCCGTCGAGGTCAAGGGCCACTGGTTCGGCAACGACCGCATCGACTTCCGGCCCGAGCAGTACTGGAAGGCCGGCACCAAGGTGACGGTCGACCTGAACCTCGACGGCGTCCAGGGCCGCAAGGGCGTGTACGGCTCGCAGTCGAAGACCGTGAAGTTCACGGTCGGCCGCAGCCAGGTCAGCACGGTCGACGCCAAGTCGCACCAGATGACGGTCGAGCGGGACGGCAAGGTCATCAAGACCATCCCGATATCCGCCGGCGCCCCCGCCAACCCCACGTACAACGGTCAGATGGTCATCAGTGAGAAGCACGATGTGACGCGCATGAACGGCGCCACCGTCGGCTTCACCAAGGGCGACGGCAAGGGCGAGTACGACATCCCGGACGTGCCGCACGCGATGCGCCTGTCCACCTCCGGCACCTTCCTGCACGGCAACTACTGGTCCGGCTCCTCGACCTTCGGCGCGGAGAACGCGAGCCACGGCTGCGTGGGCCTGGAGGACCAGCGCGGCGGCGGCGACCCGAACACCCCGGCGGCCTGGTTCTACAAGAACTCCCTCATCGGCGACGTCGTGGTCGTGAAGAACTCCGACGACAAGACGATCAAGCCGGACAACGGACTCAACGGCTGGAACCTGCCGTGGTCCGAGTGGGGCAAGAGCACCCCCCAGGCCGGCTGACGGCCCTTCGTACGCGGCCCGCGGCCCGGAGCACTCGTGACCGAGCGCTCCGGGCCGCTCGGCGTTCCGGGCCCGAACGGGGGGAGCCGCCGGATCCCCGTGTCACTAACCTGGTGCCATGACTGTGCATCTTGAGGTTGCCGAGGGCGTCGGAACCATCCGCCTGGACCGTCCGCCGATGAACGCGCTCGACATCGCCGCCCAGGACCGGATCCGCGAGCTCGCCGAGGAGGCGGCCCGCCGCGAGGACGTGCGGGCCGTCGTGCTGTGGGGCGGGGAGAAGGTGTTCGCCGCCGGGGCGGACATCAAGGAGATGCAGAAGATGGACCACGCCGCGATGGTGGCGCGCTCCCGCGGCCTGCAGGACTCCTTCACCGCCGTCGCCCGCATCCCCAAGCCCGTCGTTGCAGCCGTCACCGGCTACGCCCTCGGCGGCGGCTGCGAACTGGCGCTGTGCGCCGACTTCCGGATCGCCGCCGACAACGCCAAGCTCGGCCAGCCCGAGATCCTGCTCGGCCTGATCCCCGGCGCGGGCGGCACCCAGCGCCTGGCGCGGCTGATCGGCCCGTCCAAGGCCAAGGACCTCATCTTCACCGGGCGCATGGTCAAGGCCGACGAGGCGCTCGCGCTCGGCCTGGTCGACCGCGTCGTGCCCGCCGCCGAGGTGTACGAGCAGGCGCACGCGTGGGCCGCCCGGCTCGCCGCCGGCCCCGCGCTCGCGCTGCGCGCCGCGAAGGAGTCCGTGGACACCGGTCTGGAGACCGACATCGACACGGGCCTCGCCATCGAACGGAACTGGTTTGCGGGCTTGTTCGCGACCGAGGACCGGGAGATCGGCATGCGCAGCTTCGTCGAGGACGGGCCGGGCAAGGCCAAGTTCGTCTGACATGCGGCCGGTTGGCGGCGGTCCCGGAGCGGGCCGCCGCCCCCCGGCGTTGACGCACGGTCGTGCCGGTGTCCACCCCGGGGTGCCTCTTGTGGGGGAATTACGCGCAGTACGCGACCGCGGGGAACCGCTGTTCCGGCTGTTTCGGGCGATCTTTGCGGCCCCTGTGGTCGCCGCAGGTCAGTATGGGTTTCCGGGTCGCTCCCCTGCCCTTGGCATATGTCGCCGCACGGGCTTGGAGGGGGTCATTCCGGTCAGGTGAATCCCTTCGTTCCAGCCCCGGGCGTGCTTGCGGCGGCCATGATGGGGGCATGGCGGGCCTGGAGGGAACGGAGCAGCCACGGCAGCGGGCCGGCACGGCCGCTGTGCGCTGGTCGCCGACCGTGGAGGATGAGCTGGCGCTCAAAGCGCTCGATCTGTTCGGCAACCCCACACAGGGGGAGGTGCGCCTGCCCTCCCGCCCCGAGTCGGCCGTTGCGGCCCGCCGGCTGACCCAGTCCGTGGTCCTGCGCCAGTGGGGCCTCTCGGGTCAACTCACCGAGCATGCCGTCCTGCTGGTCTCCGAGCTCGTGGGCAACGCCGTCCGCCACACCGGCGCGCGCTACTTCGGCCTGCGGATGCTGCGCCGGCGGGGCTGGCTGCGCATAGAGGTCCGCGACCCCTCCCGGGGGCTGCCCTGCCTGATGCCCGTGCACGAGCTCGACGTCACGGGCCGGGGGCTCTTCCTCGTCGACAAGCTCTCGGACCGCTGGGGGGTGGACCTGCTGGCGCGCGGCAAGACCACCTGGTTCGAGATGCGGGTCGCCGACCGCTGAGAAGCGGCACTGCCGGGCGGCGGCACCCCGCCGGGACACAACGAAGAGGCCCCCATCCGTCGGCATGCGACGGGCCGGGGGCCTCTTCGGGCGCCGCGGAGAATGGGGTGTGTTCCGCGGCGGATGACGACCTGGCTCGGGTCAATGAGGGTCGTGGCTTCCGACTATGGCAGACGGGGTGCGTTCCAGCCAAAACGGCTATTTGTTCAATTCGGGCAAGGCTGCCCATTTCTCTCTGTAATCAAAGGTGAGGTGGGCCACGTGCCTTGAATTCTTCGAATGGATCAGCAGGTGCACTTATTTTTATGCGAAATTACACAGAGTGAGATCCGGCCGTGATCGGCCTGATCAAAAGGGCGGCTAATCTGTGCCGGTCATACCAGCACACCAAAGGGGAGGCTCACATGGCTGACATGGAGAGCGCACGCGAGACGTTCGCCAAGTTCGACATCGACGGGGACGGCTTCATCACGGCCGCCGAGTACAAGAAGGCCATGGCGCAGCTCGGCGACCACTTCGTCACCGAGACCGTCGCCCAGTCGATCATCGACTCCAAGGACGGCAACGGCGACCGCCTGCTGTCCTTCGAGGAGTTCTGGAACTCCGTCAGCAAGGGCTGACCCGCACGGAACGGCCTGACCCGCACGGAACGGCCGACCTCCGGGGAAGGCCGGCCCGGGCCGCGCCGTCGCGGCCCGGGTCAGCGCCAGCCGCGCCGCTGCGCCCCGGCCCGGCGCCGCCGGTCGTTGCACAGCAGGCACCGGCCCCAGCCCGGTGGCAGGGGATCGGTCTTGTCCCCGTACAGCGGGTCCACGGGGCCCTTCGGGTGCTCCGAGCAGCCCGTGGCCGCAAGGCCGCCACCCAGGGCGCTCGCCGCGGTCAGCGCCCTGCGCAGGGCGTCCACCAGCTGCTCGGCCTCATGGGGCGCGGGTGCGGCGGCGTCGAGGGAGAAGGCGATGTCCGAGGCGGTGGTGAGCGCGCTCTGGAGTTCGCGCAGGTCTGCGTAACTCATGTTCGTGAGCGTAACGGCCGCCACTGACAACCCCGTCCCGCCGCCCGTCGCACACGGCCCCTGCGGTACGGTCGCGCCATGCCGGAGGCCCAGTACATCGCCGTGATGACGGCGACCGACAGCGAAGAGCGCGCCAGGCACCTCGCCACCACCGCCGTCGAGGCAGGGCTCGCCGCCTGCGCCCAGATCGACGGCCCCGTCACCAGCGTCTACCGGTGGCGGGACGAGGTGCACAGCGACACCGAGTGGCGCGTCCTCTACAAGACCGCCGCGGACCGCTACGGCGAGCTGGAGGCCCACATCAAGGGCGCGCACACCTACGAGACCCCGGAGATCGTCGCCACCCCCGTCACCGCGGGCAGCGACGCGTACCTCGCCTGGCTCCGGACGGAGACGCGCGTCAGCCGCGGCTGAGGATCCAGCTCCGCTCGGCGCCCGCCGAGCCCGTGTCGCGGACCGTCCGCACCCCCTCGCCCGTCGCGTCGCGCGACGAGCCGGTGCGGTGCGTGACCTGCTCCCAGATGCGGCCGTCCGCCTCCGCGACGACCTTCTGCCGCCCGCCCGAGCCGGCCGGCCCGGTGCGGAAGCGCTGCTCCGCCGCGTCCGCGTCGCACGGCACGGTGACGAGCAGCGAGCCCTGTCTGCCGATGCAGCGGTAGGGCTGCGCCTGCGACCAGAACTGGTGCGTGGCCGGGCTGTAGACCCAGCTCTGGGCGGCCTGCCGGGACTCCTGGCACGGCTGCAGTGCCACCAGCCAGGGGCGCAGCGTGCCGCGCGGGTCGCGGTAGCCCGATCCTTCGGTGGTCAGGCAGCCGCCGTGCACGCCGTTGTGGATGCGCACGGCGCCGGCGGGCGCCGCAGCCGCGGTCCCGGCGTCGGCGCCGGCCAGGGGAGCCGTGACGCCGAGGGCGGCGACGGCGCCGAGGATCGCTGCGGTGGCGCGGAGGGAATGGCGCATGGCGAGAGCTCCTCGATCAAGGGGTGGTAACGGAACGAGGGCGTTGACATTACTGACGGCTCCCGCGTGCTGACACGCTGTTTCCGGTCATGGTCATTTCCGCTCGCAGCCCATGATCGGACGGGATATCCTCACCGAAACTTTATGAAGTGCGGACAAAGGACAGTAAGGCACTTGAAGGCGATACGTAAGAGCGTCGTGGCCGCCACGGGGGTCGCTCTCGCTCTGAGCCTGGCGGCGTGCGGTGGCGACGGCGGCGGCAAGGACGAGCCCGCGGGCTCCGGCAGCGGGAAGAGCGGCAACGGGGCCGACAAGGCGCTCAAGGCGGCGGAGCCGGCCGGCACGCTCAAGGCGGCCGCGGCCAAGGGGGCGCGGGAGAACACCTACCGCACCAAGGGGACGCGCAAGGACGAGGGCGGCGAGTACGTCACCGAGGGCGCCTTCCAGGCGAAGCCCCACGCGTCCGTGATGAAGGACGTGGGCCCGAAGACGGCCGAGTACCCGGACGGCGTCAACCACGTCATCACCGTGAACGACAAGATGTACTTCAACGGGGAGAAGGTCCCCGGCAAGAAGTGGTGGACGTTCAGCGTCGAGGGCGCCGACAGGAGCAAGGACCCGTCGTCGGAGCTCTTCGTCCGGATGACGTCGGCGCTCGCCACGTCCAAGGACGTGAAGAACACGGGCGTCGAGACGGTCGGCGGCCGCCGCGCGGCCCGCTTCCAGGGCACGGTCGTCGTGTCCGAGCTCGCCGCCTACAAGGGCGACGCGATCACGGACAAGGACCGCGACTTCGTCGTGAACGGCTACAAGAACGACGGCGTGCAGCAGGTCGGCCTCGTTGTCTGGGTGGACGGGGACGGCGTGGTCGCGAAGACCGAGGAGTCGGGCAAGGGCTCCAAGGGCGAGTTCCGCCGGACCGACGAGTACCGCGACTGGGGCGCGGACCTGGGCATCAAGCCCCCTCCGGCCGCCGAGACGGCGACCGAGAAGGAGGTCCTGGAGAACGAGATGAAGAAGCAGCAGAAGTAGCTTCCCGGACGCGCGGACGCGCGGACGCGAGAGGCGCCCCCGCGCGGCATCGGCCGGGCGGGGGCGCCTCTCGTGGAGCGGTGGGGCTCAGCGGCGCATCAGCACTCGATGATGTTCACGGCCAGACCGCCGCGCGCCGTCTCCTTGTACTTCACGCTCATGTCCGCGCCCGTCTCCTTCATGGTCTTGATGACCTTGTCGAGGGAGACGTGGTGCCGGCCGTCGCCGCGCAGGGCCATGCGGGCCGCGGTGACCGCCTTGGCGGCGGCCATGCCGTTGCGCTCGATGCACGGGATCTGGACCAGGCCGCCGACCGGGTCGCAGGTCAGACCGAGGTTGTGCTCCATGCCGATCTCCGCGGCGTTCTCCACCTGCTCGGCGGAGCCGCCCAGCACCTCGGCGAGGCCGCCGGAGGCCATGGAGCAGGCGGAGCCGACCTCGCCCTGGCAGCCGACCTCGGCGCCGGAGATCGAGGCGTTCTCCTTGAAGAGCAGGCCGATGGCGCCCGCGGCCAGCAGGAAGCGGACGATGCCGTCCTCGTCCGCGCCGGGCACGAAGTTCATGTAGTAGTGCAGGACGGCCGGGATGATGCCGGCGGCGCCGTTGGTCGGCGCGGTCACGACGCGGCCGCCCGCGGCGTTCTCCTCGTTGACGGCCATGGCGTAGATCGTGATCCACTCCATGGCGCGGGCCTGCGGGTCGCCCTCGGCGCGCAGCTGGCGGGCGGTGTTCGCGGCGCGGCGGCGGACCTTCAGGCCGCCCGGCAGGATGCCCTCGCGGGCCATGCCGCGCGACACGCACGCCTGCATCACGCGCCAGATCTCCAGGAGGCCCTCGCGGATCTCCGTCTCCGTGCGCCAGGCCTTCTCGTTCTCCATCATCATCGCGGAGATCGACAGGCCCGACTCGCGGGACATGCGCAGCAGCTCGTCACCGGTGCGGAAGGGGTACTTCAGCACGGTGTCGTCGAGCTTGATGCGGTCCTCACCCACCGCGTCCTCGTCCACGACGAAGCCGCCGCCGACCGAGTAGTAGGTCTTCTCCAGCAGAGGGGCGCCGGCCTCGTCGTAGGCGAAGAGGGTCATGCCGTTGGCGTGGTACGGCAGGGACCGGCGGCGGTGCAGGATCAGCTGGGTCGACTCGTCGAAGTCGATCTCGTGGGTGTTGCCGATCTCCGCGCCGAGCAGCCGCAGGCGCTTGGACTCGCGGATGCGCTCGACCTCGGCGTCGGCGAGCTCGACGTCGACGGTGCGCGGGGAGTAGCCCTCCAGGCCGAGGAGGACGGCCTTGGGGGTGCCGTGGCCGTGGCCGGTGGCGCCGAGCGAGCCGAAGAGCTCGGCCCGGACGGAGGTGGTGTGGGCCAGGAGGCCCTCGTTCTTCAGCCGTCGCGTGAACATCAGCGCGGCCCGCATGGGACCCACCGTGTGGGAGCTGGACGGGCCTATGCCGATCGAGAAGAGATCGAAAACGGAGATGGCCACGGTGGCTGCTCCCTGTCTGCTTGGAGGTGGTACGGGTCGTGCTGAGGGGGGCGCCCACGGTGGTACGGGGGCGCGTGGTGCGGGGCACCGAGCGCTCACTCTTCAGTGTGCCCGGTGCCCCGTACCGATGCGTAAAACGGATGCAGATGTGTTACTTCAGGCCGGGGTACAGCGGGTGCTTGTCCGCCAGGGCCGTGACGCGGCCGCGCAGGGCCTCCGCGTCGTAGACCGGCTTCAGCGCCTCGGCGATGATGTCGGCGACCTCACGGAAGTCCTCCGCCTGGAAGCCGCGGGTGGCCAGCGCCGGGGTGCCGATCCGCAGACCCGAGGTGACCATCGGCGGCCGCGGGTCGTTCGGGATGGCGTTCCGGTTGACCGTGATCCCGACCTCGTGGAGGCGGTCCTCGGCCTGCTGGCCGTCCAGCTCGGAGTTGCGCAGATCCACCAGCACCAGGTGCACGTCCGTACCGCCGGAGAGGACGGACACGCCCGCCTCGGCGACGTCCGCCTGCACCAGGCGCTCGGCCAGGATCTTCGCGCCCTCCAGCGTACGCTGCTGGCGCTCCTTGAACTCTTCGCTGGCGGCGACCTTGAAGGAGACGGCCTTCGCGGCGATCACGTGCTCCAGCGGGCCACCCTGCTGACCGGGGAAGACAGCGGAGTTGATCTTCTTGGCCAGCTCGGCAGTGGAGAGAATCACACCGCCGCGGGGACCGCCGAGGGTCTTGTGCGTGGTGGTCGTCACGACGTGCGCGTGCGGCACCGGGGAGGGGTGCAGACCGGCGGCGACGAGGCCCGCGAAGTGGGCCATGTCGACCATCAGGTACGCGCCGACCTCGTCGGCGATCCGGCGGAAGGCGGCGAAGTCCAGCTGGCGCGGGTACGCGGACCAGCCGGCGATGATCAGCTTCGGGCGGTGCTCCTTGGCGAGGCGCTCGACCTCCTCCATGTCGACCAGGTTGGTCTGCTCGTCGACGTGGTAGGCGACCACGTTGTAGAGCTTGCCGGAGAAGTTGATCTTCATGCCGTGGGTCAGGTGCCCGCCGTGGGCGAGGTTCAGACCCAGGATGGTGTCGCCCGGCTTGAGCAGCGCGAACATCGCGGCGGCGTTGGCCTGCGCACCGGAGTGCGGCTGGACGTTCGCGTGCTCGGCACCGAAGAGCGCCTTGATCCGGTCGATGGCGATCTGCTCGACGACATCGACGTGCTCGCAGCCACCGTAGTAGCGGCGGCCGGGGTAGCCCTCGGCGTACTTGTTGGTGAGGACCGAGCCCTGGGCCTCCATGACCGCGACCGGAGCGAAGTTCTCCGAGGCGATCATCTCGAGGGTGGACTGCTGGCGGTGGAGTTCGGCGTCGACAGCGGCGGCGACGTCGGGGTCGAGCTCATGGAGGGAGCTGTTCAGCAGAGACATGAGTTCTTCCTGGACTTCCTGGGCGAGGGAGGGCGAGGGGTGGGGTCAGCCTGCGGTGAAGGCGTCGTACTCGGCGGCGGAGAGGAGGTCCGCCGGCTCGTCCGTGATCTTCACCTTGAACAGCCAGCCGCCCTCGAAGGGGGCGGAGTTCACCAGCGCGGGGTCGTCCACGACGTCCTGGTTGGCCTCGGTGACCTCGCCGGTCACCGGGGAGTACAGGTCGCTGACCGACTTGGTCGACTCCAGCTCGCCGCAGCTCTCGCCGGCGGTGACGGTGTCGCCGACGGCCGGGAGCTGGGCGTAGACGACGTCACCGAGGGAGTTGGCGGCGAACTCGGTGATGCCGACCGTGGCCACGCCGTCCTCGACGGCCGACAGCCACTCGTGCTCCTTGCTGTAGCGCAGCTGCTGGGGGTTGCTCATGGCTAGATTCTCCTGGATGCGCGTGAGTGCTTGTGCAACGGGTCTTGACAGAGGGAGATGAAAGAGGGCAGGGAAGCCCCCGGGCGAGCCACGGGGAAGATCAACGCTGCCGCTTGTAGAAGGGCAGGGCGACGACCTCGTAGGCCTCGTGGCTGCCGCGGATGTCCACGCCCACGCCCTGCGTGCCGGGGGCGGCGTGCGCCGCGTCCACGTAGGCGATGGCGATCGGCTTGCCGAGCGTGGGGGAGGGGGCGCCGGAGGTGACCTCGCCGACGACCTCGCCGCCGGCCACCACCGAGAAGCCGGCGCGCGGCACGCGGCGCCCCTCGGCGATCAGGCCGACCAGCTTGCGCGGCGGCTGCGCCTCGGCGCGCTCCGCGGCCGCCTGCAGCGCGGCGCGGCCCACGAAGTCGCCCTCCTTCTCGAACTTCACGACCCGGCCCAGGCCCGCGTCGAACGGGGTGGTCGCGGTCGTCAGCTCGTGCCCGTACAGCGGCATGCCCGCCTCCAGGCGCAGCGTGTCGCGGCAGGAGAGCCCGCACGGCACGAGGCCGGCGCCGGCCCCCGCCTCGGTGAGGGCCTGCCACAGCTTCACGGCGTCGTCCGGGGCGACGAACAGCTCGAAGCCGTCCTCGCCGGTGTAGCCGGTGCGGGCGATCAGGGCCGGGACGCCCGCGACGGTGCCCGGCAGGCCCGCGTAGTACTTCAGGCCGTCCAGGTCGGCGTCCGTCAGGGACTTCAGGATGGCCGGCGAGGCCGGGCCCTGGACGGCGAGGAGGGCGTAGGCGTCGCGGTCGTCGCGGACGGCCGCGTCGAAGCCGGCGGCGCGCTCGGTCAGCGCGTCCAGCACGGTCTGCGCGTTGGAGGCGTTGGCGACGACCATGTACTCCGCGTCGGCGAGGCGGTAGACGATCAGGTCGTCGAGGATGCCGCCGTCCTCGCGGCAGATCATCGTGTAGCGGGCGCGGCCGACGGCGACGCTCCCTATGTTGCCCACGAGGGCGAAGTCCAGCAGGGCTGCGGCCTGCGGGCCGGTGACGGTGATCTCACCCATGTGCGAGAGGTCGAACAGACCGGCGCGGGTGCGGACCGCGACGTGCTCGTCGCGCTCGCTGCCGTAGCGCAGCGGCATGTCCCAGCCCGCGAAGTCGGTCATGGTCGCGCCGAGCTCGCGGTGCAGGGCGTCGAGGGCTGTGCGGCGAGAGGTGTCGGTCATGGTGTGGGCTCCCGGACATGGCAGTGAGGACGTCCTCCCCATCTGTCATCGGAACCTGAGAGGTTCACCGGGAGCCGCCGCGACACGCGGGGGGTCCGGCTTGCACCTTGGGTGGAGCCGCGCACGGTGCGGCCCGCTTTTCAGATCTGCCTCGTCCGCGCGGTACGGGGCCTGAGAGATTCAAGGGAGGAACTTGCTCCTTCGGCGCCCAGCGCACACGGCGTAGCGTGCAGCCTGGGACTCTCCCGCGCGGATTCGAGCGGCCGGTATGCAGTTGGATACGCAGTTGGCGCGCACATCATTGCACGTACAGGCGCGTTACGGACTGCCTGGCGGCCCCCGAATTCGATTACCTTTCTTTTACGTTCTGTGGGTAGGGGGCGGTGACGGGCAGTGACCGGGGCCGGGGGAGGGGCGGAACGGATGGGAACAGCACCGACAGCAGGGACGGCCGGGCCCGCGCGGGCGCACGGCGCGGCCGCGGCGGACAGCGGCGCGGCGCGGCCGCGGGCGGGGGTCCTCGACCTGCGCTCCGGAGCGGGCCGCGGGGAGCTCCGCTTCCCCGCGGGGGACGTGCTGATCGTCTCCGGGCTGCCCGGGAGCGGGAAGTCCACGCTCATCCGGCGGGCCGTGTCCGTGCTGGACGCGCAGGACGGCATCGTCTGGTGCGTCGACTCCCAGGACGCCCGGGAGCGTCTGGAGCGGCACGCACCCCGCTGGCTGCCGTACGCGGCCTACCGGCCCTTCGCCCGCCTCGCGCACTACGCGGCGCTGCGCCGCGCCCTGCGCTCCACCGCGAGCGCCGTCGTGCACGACTGCGGGCAGCGCGGCTGGGTCCGCCGCTGGATCGCGCGTGACGCACGGCGCCGGGGCGGCGCGGCCCACCTGCTCCTCCTCGACGTGCCGCCGGGCACCGCCCTGGCCGGGCAGGCGGCGCGGGGCCGCGGCGTCTCGCCGTACGCCTTCCGCCGGCACCGGAGGGCGATGGCCCGGCTGCTCGCGTCGGTGGCGGAGCCGCCGGTCCCGGGCCCGCCGGTCGCGGACCGCCCGGGGCGCCTGCCGGCAGGGGTCGCCTCGGTGGTCCTCCTGGACCGCGGGGCGGTGGACGCGCTGCGGAGGATCACCTTCGAGTAGGCGCGCCCGGCGCCGCCTACAGCGGCAGGGGCGCCGGCAGGGTCGAGCCGTCTTCCGTCAGGGGGAGTTTCGCCAGGAGGTCCTTCACGACGGCGAGGGCCTCCGTGATCGCCGACTGGACGCCTTCCGAGTCGTTCCTCGTCGCCGCGCCGATCAGCTTCTCGATCGCCTTCTGCAGCTTCTTCAGCAGGTCGTGGACGTCGTCCGGCGGAGCCACCGCCGGGCGCCCCGAGGAGGGCGGGGACTTCCGGAGGGAGTCGGCGAGCCGGTTCGCCGACGACCGCAGCCGCTGCTGCATCTCCTTGAGCGCGCCGGCGTCCGGCGTCCTGGACTGCGCCTCCTTGCCGATCCGGGAGACCAGCGTGAGCGCCTCCCCCAGCTGTCCCACCGCGTCGAGCTGCTGGTGGACGGCGGCCGCGGACTTCGGTCCGGTGGCCGGGAGCACGACGGACATGTCGGGGTCCGGCGCGTTCACGGCGGCCAGGGAGGGGCCCGCGACGGCGAGGGCCACGGAGCCGCAGGCGGCGACGGCTATCGCCGAGGTGGCGAACTTGTTGACACGCATGCTGGAGGTTCCCTTCGGTGCGAGGAGCCGGCCGGCCGGCGGGGCGGCGGAGCCGGTGGCGCTGCAGGGCAGCTGCCCGATCACCGTGTGACCTGCGGTGTCCCTGTGCAACCCGGTGGCTACGGCCAGTGCCGCGACGGGAGGGGGCGGACTCCCGTACGGCCCGCCCTGACCTGGGACATCACCGGCGATTTCGGCAGCCGGCAGGAGCCGGCGGGGGTACAGCCGTTAGGGTGCATGTGCGGCTTCGTCGAGAGTGGTTGGGCGGCATTGGACGAGTTGGACGAGATGAGCATCCCCGGGCAGTACGGCTGGAGTCCGGCCCCCGGCGGCGGCGCGCCCGCGGCCGCCCCGCCCGGCTGGCCCGCCAATGAACTCGAAGAGGTGCTCGCCGCCTCCGTGGGCGCGCCCGGCGCGGGCCCCCGCATCGTGGAGGCCCTCGGCCGCAGCCACGTATGGGTTCCGCTTCCGTCCGGCGGCGGTCCGGACAGCGCCGGCCTCGACCTGCCCACGCTGGAGCTCGGCGGCCAGGCCTTCGTGCCCGTCTTCAGTTCCGAGGGGGAGTTCCTGAGGGTCGCCGGCGAGCGGATGCCGTACGCCGTCGCCCCGGCCGTCGAGTTCGCCCGCGGCCTGCCCCCGCAGGTGGGCATCGTCGTCAACCCCGAGGGCTCCGTGGGCGC
>NZ_JBAMDC010000177.1:0-13324 GCF_036961605.1 Streptomyces sp. KLMMK | reverse complement strand
GACGGTCACCCCACTGGCGGTGGTGACCGGCTGCTGCGGCGGGTACGCGGGGGGCTCCGGGTACCCCGGGTACGAGGAGTGCTGCGGGTCCTGGGCGCCGTAGGGGCGAGTGCTGTCCGTCATGGGCACGACTCTGCTGCCCGCAGATGAGAACTGTCTGAGGGAGCACTGAAAACGGGCCGAGAAGTCCGTTCGTTCCGTATAAGGCTCGGACAGGGCTCCCGGCGCGGCCGTGGCCCCGGCGCAGCCATGGCCCACGGCCCGACGGCCGTAGCCGTAGCCGGCGCCGTCGCCGGCTACGGGAGAGTGCCGGACAGGGAGCACCGCAGCACGGTGCGCGCCTGCTCGACCAGTTCCTCGGGGGTGATCGTCTCCAGGGTGCGGCGGCAGTGGGCCAGGAGGGCGTCGGCGGTACCGGCGAGGGCCGCGTCGTCGAGGGGGCGCTCCGCGAGGTCGGGCCCGTCCTGGAGGAGCGCCTGGAGGAGGGCGTAGAGGTGGGCCGTGCCCGCTTCGCGGACGGTCAGGGACAGGTGCGCGGACGGGCTGTCGCCGACGGCGCTCGCGCGGTGGGCGAAGCCCCGGGGCACGTAGAGCACCTCGCCGGGGCGCAGCACGGTGTCCAGCAGCAGCTCGCCGGGGTCGCCGTCCTCGCGGCGGGGCTCCCAGTTCCCGTCGGCGGGGCCGCCGTGCACCCGCCAGCGCTTCGCGCCGCTGATCTGGATCGCCAGGACGTCGGCGTCGTCGCGGTGGACGGGGCGGCCCTGGGTGCCGCCGGGGGTGAGGAAGTAGAACGCCTCCACCTGGCGGCCGAGCTCCTTGCCGACGCCCCGCGCCAGGTCGCGCACGCCCTTGTGCCACTGGTCGACGTACCGCAGGAGGAGGGTGGCCCGTTCGTCGCGGATCAGCGCGCGCACCGCGGCGGCGTCGGCGTAGTCCTCGACCACCTCGCCCAGGACGACCCTCGGGGTGCAGAACCGGTGGGCGGGGAGCCGGCCGTGCTCGTGGACGAGATCGACGTAGGGCGCCTTGAGCAGCCCGTGGTCGAGGAGGCCGTCGAGCTCGGCGGTGGTGAGCACGTCGACGGGGGGATCGTGCGGGCGCAGGACCGCGGGTGCGGTGCGCCAGTGGGTGGTGAGGAACTGCCGGCTGTCCGCCACGCAGCGTTCGAGCCAGTTCGCGGTCACGTCGGTTCGCTCTCCGTCGGGTCGGGGGTGGTTCAGTCCGTGGGCCGGCTGCTGTGGGCGCTCAGGCGCGCGGCGCCCACGAGGGATTCCGGCGTGGTGCCGGCCAGCTGCGCCCGGAAGTGGCCGAGGAGCCCGGCTGCGGCCCTGGTGAGCTGTTCGTCGTCGAGCGGGCGGGCAGGCAGGGCGAGCCCCGCGGCGAGCCGGGATCCGAGTTCGGCGCGCAGGTGGCCGGTGCGGGCTTCGCGGAGGACGACGGTGAGGTGGACGGAGGGTGCGGAGCCGGTGGCCTCGGCGGTGTGGGCGAAGCCGTTCGGCACGTAGAGGACCTGGCCGGGCTCGACGACGGCGTCGAGCAGCACCGGGCCGGGGTCGGCTTCGGGCACCGGCTGCCAGTGGGCGTCGGCGGGGCCGCCGTGCACCTGCCAGCGCTTGGTGCCGCTCAGCTGGATCACGAGGACGTCCCCGTCGTCGCGGTGGACCGCACTGTGGTGCCCGGGGTGGGAGCGGAAGACGAACGCCTCGGCCAGCCGGCCGAGCCGGGCGCCGATTCCGGCCGTGAGGGCGCGCACCGGGGCGTGCCACTGGTGGACGTAGCGCAGCTGGAGGGTGGCGTGGTCGTCGTCGAGGAGCGAGCGGACCCGCGCGGGGTCGAGGCAGCCGTCGAGGCGCCGGCCCGCGACGAGCCGGGGCGGGCAGTACTGCTCCTCGGGAACCGGGCCCACGGCGGTGTAGAGCGCGGCGTACGGGACGCGCAGCAGCCCTCCGCCGATGAGGGCGTCGAGGTCCGCGGTGCTCAGGACCTCCGTCGGCGGATCGGCCGGGCGCATCAGTGCGGGGCCCTGCCGCCAGTGGGTGTGCAGAAAAGCCGGCACGTCCTCGACGCAGCGTTCCAGCCAGTCCATGGCTTGCGCTCTCTCCTTCTTGCGGGGTGCGCGCTCCGTACGGTCCTGTTGCGCGCTCCGTACGGTCTTGTGCGGTGCGCCGGGGCCCTCCGGTGTGCTGGCCGGCCGGAGGGCCCCGTACGGCGTTCCTCGTCCGTCGGGCTCAGATGACGTCGAGCGGGCAGCCGCCGCAGGACGCCTCGACCTGGGTGCCGGAGGCGGGGGCGGAGGAGGAGGCGATGGCGTTGGGGGCGAAGACCGCACCGCCGACGACGGCCGCGACGGCGACGGAGAGCGCCGCCTTGCGGGTCAGCGTGGTGCGCTTCGGCTGGGCGTCGGCCAGGGCTGCGGTGTTCCGGTCCATGGGGATGCTCCTTCTGCTGCTGTTGCCGGTGGATGAAGTGCGAGGCGGCTCTGGGGGGTCACCGCCTCGCTGTGCTCCATCCTGGGGCGGGCCGGTATGCCGCGAAAGTCACGTGTTCACGGCTCCCGGACCGGCGGTACCGGGCATCAGGGACCGGGCATCAGAGTGGTCTTGACGGCACGTCAGAGTCGCGCGTGCGGGCCCAGGGCGAGCCGGATGTCGCGGGATTCCCGGGCGGGCCGGGAGCGCGTCACGTATCCCCCGGGCACGTAGAGCACCTCTCCGGCGCGCAGCCGCAGCTCCTGCCCGGCGCGGCACGCGGCCGTGGCGGCGGGGGGCCGGTCCGGGGGCCGGAACTGCCATCCGCTGCTCCCCTCCTGCTGGAGGACCAGCAGGTCGTACGGGGCGGCAGCCGGTTCCGCGGCCGGGCATGCGGGGGCGGGCAGCGCCGCCACGGGGTGGCCGAGCCGCAGGGCAAGCGCGTCGGCAAGCTCGCCGGGCGGGTGGCCCCAGCCGTCCGGCCCGGCGTGCTCCGGCCACAGCAGCCCGGCCCGCCCGCCCTGGTGGACGCGGACGAAGAGGACCAGCTCGGACAGCAGACGGGCGTCCGCCTCCGATCGTCGCGGGCCGTGCGCGGCGCATGGTCCACCCGGGGTGAGCAGGCCCGTCATGGTGTTCCTCCCTCTGCCGCGGACGCGGGTGCCGCGGCGGCGCCGAGAACACTGCCGAGGCGTCAGAGGGGCGGGAAAGTCACGGCTTTGCGCCACAGGGCGGGGCCCCCGGTGCGGCCGCGTCCTCCAGCAGCCCCTGCCGGACCGCGGCGGCGCCGGCCTGGAAGCGGCTCTCGGCGGACAGCTGGTCCATGATGTCGGCGATGTGGCGGCGCGTGGTGCGCAGCGACATGCCCAGCCGGCGGGCGACCGCCTCGTCCTTCAGCCCCGCGGCCAGCAGCTGCAGGATGGTGCGGTCGAGTTCGCCGGAGACCTTGGCGAGCCCGTCGTCGGCGGCGTTGGAGAACGGGGTGGCGGCTTCCCAGGTCTGGTCGAACAGCCGGCACAGGTAGGCGACGGTGTTGGGCTCGCGGAGGACGACCGCGCCCCAGGAGCCGTCGGCGGTCGGCAGGAACGCGGTCTCCCGGTCGAAGACGATGATGCGCCCGAAGAGCTCGTGGCTGGTGCGGTACTCGCCGCCCAGGGCGGAGGCGGCCGCCACGTAGGCCTGGCTGGGGCCGTGGAACCGCGCCGTGTGGTGGTACAACGTGCGCAGCCGCACGCCCCGTTCGAGCAGCGCCCGGTCCCGCAGCAGGGCCTCCTCCATCGCCTCCGGCACCCGGGAGCCGCCGCCGGGCTGGCTGGCCAGCACCTCTTCGCGGCAGTGGCCGGACATCCGGGTGAGGAGCGTACGGACCTCCGGCAGGGTCGGGATCACCTCCAGGCCGCCGGCGCCCCCCGCGCCGCTCCGGTACGCGGACGCGAAGCGCTCCGCGTCCGCCCGGATCCTGGCGACCTGGAGCTGCTGCTCGCGGATGCGGGCCTCCAGCGCCGCGATCCGGGGTCCCGCGGCCGCCTCCGGCGCCACGGCGCGCTCCCCCGGCGGGTCTCCGGCGGCGGGCTGTATCAGCCCGGCCGCGCGCAGCCGGGTCAGCGCCGCCTCGGTCCGCTCCGGGCTCAGGCCCAGGCCGCCGGCCGCGTCCGGGACGTCGACGCGCTGGTGCTCCAGCACCCAGGCGTAGAGCGCCAGGTCCGCCTCGTCGGCATCCGGCTCCGCACGACAGGCTTCACCCTGCCGGGTTTCTCCCATTACGCCCCCCTGCTTCATGCTGCCATGCAACTTGGTGAGGTATGTGATCGGTTGTGGCCAGGATACGGACCGGAGAGTCTGTTTCCTGTCACCGAAACCCGCAATGACCTGCAAGGGCCAACCGCCCTTGCACCCCTGGGAGATCACCGTGAAGCGCACCTTGCTGACCACCGCCGTCGCCTCGCTGCTCGCCTTCGCGACCCTCGCGCCCGGCTCGGCCTCCGCCGCCCCCGCCCCGGCGCAGGAGCGGCCGGCGGTGTCCGCGGGGCAGGACGGGCACCCCCCGGTCCTCACCCTGCCGACGACCCCGCGCTGCACCCACTGCGGCGGCCCGACCGACACGTCCTGGGGCGGCACGACCGGCCGGGAGAAGTGATCCCCGGCGCACCGCACCCGTCCCGAGCCCACGCCCGCCACCCCGCTGGGAGAGCCGCATGAACCCCGAAGCACCCGCCCTCACCGGCCGCGAGCGGCAGGTGCTCCACCTGCTCAGCAGCGGCGACACCATCTCCTCCATCGCCCGCCAGCTGCGCCTGAGCCCGCACACGGTCGATACGTACCTGCGCCGCCTGCGCACCAAGACGGGCGCCGCGAACCGCACCCAGCTCGCGGTCTACGCGGTCCGGCACGGGATCGCCGGGCACCTGGCGCAGTCCTGAGCGCGACGCACCGGGCGCCGGCCGCGCACCGTCAGTCGCCGCAGCCGCAGGAGCGCCGGATCACCAGCGCCGACGGGAACTGCTTCAGCCGCTCGCGGCGCGTGCCCACCACCCGCAGCGAGTCGTCCAGGACGAGGTCCACCGCGGCGCGCGCCATGGCCTGGCGGTCGGAGGCGACCGTGGTCAGGGGCGGGTCGGTGAGGGCGGCTTCCTTGACGTCGTCGAAGCCGGCCACGGCGAGCTCGCCGGGCACGTCGATGCGCAGCTCCCGCGCCGCCCGCAGCACGCCGATCGCCTGGTCGTCCGTGGCGCAGAGCAGCGCCGGCGGGCGGTCGGGCCCGGAGAGCAGCTCCAGGGCGACCTTGTAGGCCTCGTAGCGGTTGTACGGGGCGGGGAAGAGCCGGCCCTCCAGGGACTTCCCGGCCTCCCGCATGGCGCGGCGCCATCCCTCGACGTGGTCGGTGACGGGGTCGCCGATGGTGGGGGTGCGCTCCGTGCCGCCGAGGCAGGCCACGTAGGGGTGGCCGTGCTCCAGCAGGTGGCGGGTGGCCAGCTGGGCGCCGCCGACGTCGTCCGTGACGACGGCCACGTCGTCGATGGCGTCGGGGCGGCGGTGCATCAGGACCACCCGGGCGTCCCAGGCGTCGATCTCCGCGGCCGCGTGCTCGCTCGGGCCCTGGCTGATGAGGATCAGGCCGGAGACCCGCATGCCCAGGAAGGCGCGCAGGTAGTGCACCTCGCGCTCGTCGAGGTAGTCGGAGTTGCCGACGAGCACCATCTTGCCGCGCTCGGCCGCGGCCTGTTCGACCGCGTGCGCCATCTCCGCGAAGAAGGGCTGGCGGGCGTCCGGGATGATCAGGCCTATGAGGTCCGTACGGCGGGACGCCATGGCCTGGGCGACCCGGTCCGGCCGGTACCCCAGCTCCTTGATCGCGGCCAGCACGCGCTCGCGCGTGGCCGGTGCCACCGGCCTCGGTCCGTTGTTGATGACATAGCTGACCACCGCGGTCGACGTCCCCGCCAGTCTCGCCACATCGTCCCGCGTCACCTTGGCCACGCGCGGAAGTCTACGCGGGTCCACTCACCGTTCGGCCGGGCGAGCGGCCCCGCTCTTCGCGGCCTCCGGCTCCTCCGTCCGCTGCGCCTTGGCGGAGTCCTTCGCCTTGCCCTCGCCGGGGTTGTCGATCTTCTCGGGCACAACGAACCGATACCCGACATTCCGCACGGTGCCGATGAGCGACTCGTGCTCGGGACCGAGCTTCGCCCGCAGCCGCCGCACGTGCACGTCGACCGTGCGGGTGCCGCCGAAGTAGTCGTAGCCCCAGACCTCCTGCAGCAGCTGGGCGCGCGTGAAGACCCGGCCCGGGTGCTGGGCGAGGTACTTCAGCAGCTCGAACTCCTTGAACGTGAGATCCAGCACCCGCCCCTTGAGCTTGGCGCTGTACGTGGCCTCGTCGACGGAGAGGTCGCCGGTGCGGATCTCCATGGGGCTGTCGTCCGTGGTGATCTGCTGGCGGCCCATCGCCAGCCGCAGCCGCGCCTCGACCTCGGCCGGGCCCGCGGTGTCGAGCAGGACGTCGTCCACCCCCCAGTCGGCGGTGACGGCCGCGAGGCCGCCCTCGGTGACGACGAGGATCAGCGGGCAGCCCGGGCCGGTGGAGCGCAGGAGCTGGCAGAGGCTGCGCACGTGCGGAAGGTCACGCCGGCCGTCGATCAGTATGACGTCGGCGCCGGGGGTGTCCACGAGGGCCGGGCCCTCGGCGGGGGCCACCCGCACACTGTGCAGGAGCAGGCCGAGCGCCGGGAGCACCTCCGTGGAGGGCTGGAGGGCATTGGTCAGGAGCAGCAGGGAACTCATCGGCTGCCACCCGCCTCACTGGTCGTACGGTCCTTGCGGACCCGCGCGCTTCGCTCGCCCATGACGTCGGTTCCTCCTCGGTCCCTGCGAAGGGGTACCACCCAGGGCCTTGCTCTGGGGGAGAGTGCGGCACTGCTTCGTACGGTTGCGTGCGTCCCAGCACTTGTCTCAGCACATGAATGCACAAAAGGACCCGGGGGCTACTCTGCCCGGATCCTCTCTGCCCAGCAGAATAACCCACATGACTTTCCGAGGTCCGGACGATTTTGCACGACCTTGTGTTTCGTCGATCACTTCGAGTGGTCATCGCATCGCGCTCTTGACAGCCGACGGTGTCCGCGTGGAAGCGGCGTACGAACCCTGCACGGGAGCGCGGACGCCCCCGCCGGACACCCCCGCGGTGGTGCTCGCGCACGGCTTCACCGGAGCCCTCGACCGGCCCGGGCTGCGCCGGGCCGCGCGGGTCTTCGCCCAGCGTGCGGCCGTGATCACGTTCTCCTTCCGGGGGCACGGCGGCTCGGGCGGCCACTCCTCGGTCGGCGACCGCGAGGTGCTCGACCTGGCCGCGGCGGTGCGCTGGGCACGCTCGCTCGGGCACGAGCGGGTGGCCACGGTGGGCTTCTCGATGGGCGGCTCGGTGGTGCTGCGGCACGCCGCGCTCTACGGCCCGGAACCGCGCGCGGAGTACGGGGAGCACGCGGGGCGCACGGACGCACACGCCGACACGGTCGTGGCGGTAAGTGCGCCGTCGCGTTGGTATTACCGCGGTACCGCACCCATGCGGCGACTGCATTGGGCGATCTCACGGCCCGCGGGGCGGCTGATCGCGCGCTACGGGCTGGGGACGCGGGTCCAGGCGGAGGACTGGGACCCGGTCCCGCTCTCCCCGGTGGAGGCGGTCCCGATGATCGCGCCCCGGCCGCTGCTGATCGTCCACGGCGACCGGGACGCGTACTTCCCGCTGGACCACCCGTACGCCCTCGCCGGCGCGGGCGATCCACAGTCGACGGAACTGTGGATCGAACGGGGCTTCGGCCACGCGGAGAGCGCTGCGCGCGGCGAGCTGCTGGAACGGATCGCCCACTGGGTGTGCGCTCACGCCTGACGGCGGGTCCGGCACCGCCGGGTTCCCGCGTCGTGGTTGCACGCCGCCGCGGCGGCAAAGACGTGAGAGGCCGAGCCCCTCAAGCTTTGCCGCTGCGGCGGGAAAGACGTGAGAGGCCCTGCCTCTCAGGACCGCCGCCGCGGCGCGTAACCACCACGGCGAGGGTCCGGCGGAATGTGCAGCCGCCGGACCGCCGCGTCGTGACGCTCGCCCGCCGCGGCAGCGGAATCGCGCCTGCTCGGCGACCGGCTCGGCGAACTGCGCCTCGTACAGGCGCGCGTACGCGCCCTGCGCCGCCAGCAGTCCGTCGTGCGTGCCCTGTTCCACGATCCGGCCGGACTCCATCACGAGGATGACGTCCGCGTCGCGGATCGTGGACAGGCGGTGGGCGATCACGAAACTCGTGCGGCCCGTGCGCAGCCGGCCCATGGCCTGCTGGATGAGCACCTCCGTGCGGGTGTCGACGGAGCTCGTCGCCTCGTCCAGGACGAGGATCTCCGGCTCGGCCAGGAACGCCCGGGCGATGGTGATCAGCTGCTTCTCGCCGACGCTGACGTTGGAGCCCTCGTCGTCGATGACCGTGTCGTAGCCGTCCGGCAGGGTGCGCACGAAGCGGTCGACGTGCGTGGCCCGCGCCGCCTCGACGATCCTGTCCATCGAGGTGCCCGCGGGCGCCCCGTAGGCGATGTTCTCCGCGATCGTGCCGCCGAAGAGCCAGGTGTCCTGCAGCACCATGCCGATGTGGGAGCGCAGCTCCTCGCGCGACATGGCGGCGATGTCGGTGCCGTCGAGGGTGATGCGGCCGCCGCCCACCTCGTAGAACCGCATGAGCAGGTTGACCAGCGTGGTCTTGCCGGCGCCGGTGGGGCCGACGATGGCGACGGTCTGGCCCGGCCGGACGGTCAGCGACAGGCCGTCGATGAGCGGCTTGCCGGCCTCGTAGCGGAAGGAGACCTCTTCGAAGGCCACCTCGCCGCGCACGCGGCCGGGCTTCGGCGCGTCCGCCGCGTCCGGGGACTGCTCCTCGGCGTCGAGCAGCTCGAAGACGCGCTCGGCGGAGGCGACGCCGGACTGCACGAGGCTGGCCATGGAGGCCACCTGGGTGAGGGGCTGGCTGAACTGGCGCGAGTACTGGACGAAGGCCTGCACGTCACCGATGGACAGCGCGCCGGAGGCGACCCGCAGCCCGCCGACGACGGCGACGAGCACGTAGTTCAGATTGCCGATGAACATCATCGCGGGCTGGATGACGCCCGAGATGAACTGGGCCTTGAACCCGGCCTGGAAGAGGTCCTCGTTCTCCTTGCGGAAGATCTCCGCGGACTCCTTCTCCCGGCCGAAGACCTTCACCAGCGCGTGCCCGGTGTACATCTCCTCGATGTGGGCGTTGAGCGTGCCGGTGGTCTTCCACTGGGCGACGAACTGCGGCTGCGCCCGCTTGCCGATCTTCGTGGCGACGACGACGGACACCGGGACGGTGATCAGCGCCACCAGCGCAAGGAGCCAGGAGATCCAGAACATCACGGCCAGCACACCGGTGATCGTCAGCAGCGAGGTGACGATCTGGCTCATGGTCTGCTGGAGGGTCTGCGCGACGTTGTCGATGTCGTTGGTGGCGCGGGAGAGCACCTCGCCGCGAGCCTGCTTGTCGAAGTAGCTCAGCGGCAGCCGGCCGAGCTTCTCCTCGACCTGCCGGCGCAGCCGGAAGACGGCGCGCTGGACGACGGTGGTGGCGATCCGCGCCTGGACGAGGCTGAACAGGGACGCGCCGACGTAGATCAGCAGGACCCAGAACAGCACGTTGCCCACGGCGTCGAAGTCGATGCCGCGGCCGGGGGTGAAGTCGACCGAGCCCAGCAGGTCGGCGACGGTGCCGTCGCCCTGCTGACGCGTCCGCTCGACGGCCTCGGCCTTGCTGATGCCGTCGGGGAACTTGCTCCCGACGACGCCCGCGAAGATCAGGTCGGTGGCCCGGCCGAGGATCTTCGGGCCGATGACGGACAGGGCGACGCTCGCCACGCACAGGGCGAGCGCGACGGTTATCAGGGCCCGCTCGGGTCTGAGGGTGCCCAGCAGCCGCTTGCTGGAGCCGGCGAAGTCCATGGACCGCTCGGTGGGCTGGCCGCCCATGAAGCGGGCGATGCCGGTGGCGGGGGCGGGCCCGCGCCCGGCGGGGGCGGCCGGTCCCCCGGCCTTGCCCTCCGCGGCCTTGCCCTCGGCGGTCCCGGCCTCGGCGGCCCGGGCCCCCGCGGCCTTGTCCCCGCCCGGGGAAGCCGGTTTCTCCGGGGTCGTCACGCCGCCTCCTCCTCGGTGAGCTGGGAGAGCACGATCTCCCGGTAGGTCTCGTTGCCGGCCATCAGCTCGGCGTGGGTGCCGGTGCCGACGACGCGGCCCTCGTCCAGGACGACGATGCGGTCGGCGTCGCGGATCGTGGACACGCGCTGGGCGACGATGACGACGGTCGCGTCGCCGGTCTCGCGGGCCAGCGCGGCCCGCAGCCGGGCGTCGGTGGCGTAGTCGAGGGCGGAGAAGGAGTCGTCGAAGAGATAGATGTCCGGCTTGCGGACCAGGGCGCGGGCGATGGCCAGGCGCTGGCGCTGCCCGCCGGAGACGTTCGTGCCGCCCTGGGCGATGGGCGCCTCCAGGCCGGCCTCCATGCTCTCGACGAAGTCGCGGGCCTGCGCCGTCTCCAGCGCCGCCCACAGCTCCTCGTCGGTCGCGTCGGGGCGTCCGTAGCGCAGGTTGGAGGCGACGGTGCCGGTGAAGAGGTACGGCTTCTGCGGGACGAGGCCGACGGCCTCGGAGGAGCGGGCGGGGTCGAGCTCGCGGACGTCCACGCCGCCCACCCGCACCGTGCCGGCGGTCGCGTCGAACAGCCGCGGGATCAGGCCGAGCAGCGTGGATTTGCCGCTGCCCGTGGAGCCGATGACGGCCGTGATCTCGCCGGGCCGGGCGACGAGCGAGACGTCCCGCAGGACGGGCTCCTCCGCGCCGGGGTAGCGGAACTCCACGCCGTCGAGCTCCAGGTGGCCGCCGCTGCGCAGCTCGGTGACCGGGCGCGCCGGGGGCACCACGCTGGAGTCGGTGGCCAGGACCTCCTGGACGCGCTCGGCGCAGACCTCCGCGCGCGGCACCATCATGAACATGAAGGTGGCCATCATGACGGCCATCAGGATCTGCATGAGGTAGCTGAGGAACGCCGTCAGCGCGCCGATCTCCATGTCGCCGCTCTCGATGCGGTGGCCGCCGAACCACAGGACGGCGATGGAGGAGAGGTTCACGACCAGCATCACGGACGGGAACATCAGCGACATCAGCCGGCCGGCCTTGAGGGAGACGTCCATCAGATCGGCGTTCGCGCTGTCGAAACGTTCCCGCTCGTGCGTGTCGCGCACGAAGGCGCGGATGACGCGGATGCCGGTGATCTGCTCGCGCAGCACCCGGTTGACGGTGTCGATCTTGTCCTGCACCCCGCGGAAAACGGGCCCCATCCGCCAGATGATCAGCGAGACGATCACGCCGAGGACGGGGACGATGACGAGCAGCAGGGCGGACAGCGGCACGTCCTGCTCGAGCGCCATCAGGATGCCGCCCACGCACATGATGGGCGCGGAGACCATCAGCGTGAACGCCATGAGCACCAGCAGCTGGATCTGCTGGACGTCGTTGGTGGTACGGGTGATCAGGGAGGGTGCGCCGAAGTGCCCCATCTCCCGTGCGGAGAAGGACTGCACCCGGTCGAAGACGGCGGCGCGCAGATCGCGGCCGACCGCCATGGCGGTACGGGCCCCGTAGTAGACGGCGCCGATCGCGCAGACGATCTGGACGAGGGTGACCGCGAGCATCCCGCCGCCGAGGGCGAGGATGTAACCGGTGTCACCCTTGACGACACCGTTGTCGACGATGTCGGCGTTGAGCGAGGGTAGGTAGAGCGTGGCAAGCGTCTGGACGAGCTGCAAGAGCACGATCAGCGCGATCGATGTGGAGTAGGGCCTCAGATACGCCCGTGATAGTCGGACCAGCACACCGGGCAGCGTAAGCGAGCGCCTCGCCGTGCGGCCTCTGTATTTACAGCGGCGGGCGGCCCGTCGCCCGGTACCCGTCATCATGGGAGGCGGCAGAAGAAGGAAAGGGGTCGCCGTGGCGACGACAGAACCGGCACAACCGGTGAAACCGGCCCTGCCGGGGCAGCCGGGACCGGTGGGCACCATGCGGTACTGGGCCGCGGCGAAGGCCGCCACCGGTACGGCCGAGGAGCCGTACGCGGCGCGGACGCTCGCGGAGGCGCTGGACGCGGCCCGCCGGCGGCACGCGGGATCCCCCGAGTTCGCCCGGGTGCTGGTGCGCTGTTCGTTCCTGGTGGACGGCGCCCCGGTCGGCACCCGCGACCACGCATCGGTCCAACTGGCCGAGGGCGGCACCGTCGAGGTGCTCCCGCCCTTCGCAGGAGGGTGACCCCGGCAGCATGAGCAATCAGCCGCACCATACGTACGATCCGCAGGACCCGTACGACCCGTACAACGACGCCCGCACGCGGCGCTACGACGCGCAGTCCTACGACCAGGGCGGCGCCTACGGCTCGTACGACCAGCAGCAGGCACAGCAGCACCATCAGCAGGGGCAGGGAGCGTACGGCGAGACGTACGACTCCTACGACGCGTACGCGCAGCCGCCCCAGCATCTCCAGCAGCAGCAACAACAACCGCAGCAGTACCAGTGGCCGACCAACGGCGGCCAGGGCTACCCAGCGCAGCAGGAGGAGCCGGTCACCCAGACCTGGCAGACGCCCACCTGGGACACGGGCACGTGGCAGCAGCCGGCCGTCCCCGCCGAGGACCACGGCTACGACGCGTCCTGGCCCGGCGGCCCGCTCCCCCAGCAGCCCGCCGAGCCGTACGCGGCCGGCCGTCAGGCGCTCCCCGAGGAGCGCCCCGCGGGCGTCGTCTCCGGCCCGGTCCCCGGCGCCGTGCCCGTTCCGCACGAGCCGGCCCGGGTGCCGGAGCCGGTGCGCGGGCCCGTGCCGGGCGAGGTCGCGGACCGGCCGATGACGGCCGCGGAGAAGGCGAAGGCCGAGGGCCGGCCGCAGATCCTCTCGCCGGGCCTCAAGCCCGCCCTGATCACGACGGCGCTCGCCGCGCTGCTGGCGCTTACCGCGCCGCTCGGCCAGTTCGCGCTGGCGGTGCCGCTGGTGCTGCTGCAGGCCGTGACGGCCGCGGGCTGGTTCCGTCTGAACGGCATGTGGCCCGCCCGGCAGGGCATCGCGCTGGCGTTCCTGGGCGGCGTGGCCGCCGACATCGGGATGCTGGCCACGGACTCCGCGCAGGCGCCGACCGTCGTCATCGGCACGCTCGGCGTGTGGATGCTGCTGGTCCTCGTCCTGCAGCTGCGCAGCCACGCCTCGCCGGACGAGCGGCTGTACGGGCTGACGGCGGCCGCCGCCGCGTCGGCCGTCACCGTCCTCGCGGCCGGTCAC
>NZ_JBAMDC010000176.1:0-13359 GCF_036961605.1 Streptomyces sp. KLMMK | reverse complement strand
CGGCGGGGCGTGGTCGACCTCCTCGGCGCTGCGGCCGATCATCGTGCGGCGTGCGTGCGCGGCCTCGGCCGGCGGCTCGTCGTCGTCCACGTCGTCCTCGTCGAGGTCGTCGTCGGCCAGGTCGTCCGCGAGGTCGTCCTCGGCCGACGGGTCCAGGGACGGCGGCGGAACGGCGGTGTCGAAGACGCTGCCGCCCTCCAGCCGGGGGCCGCCGCCGGCCGCCTCCTCGGCGTCCTCGCGCAGCTCCTCCACCAGGGCCGCGGCGAAACGGTCCAGCAGCCGCCGTGCGGTCGCCTCCGCGGTCTTCTCGTCGAACTCCGCCAGCCGGCCGCCGGTGGTCACCGTCCCGGCGCACGTCAGCCGCGCCCCGCCGGGCGCCTCCGCCAGCAGGCCGCGCAGCGTCAGCGCCACCGTGCCGGCGCCGCGCACCTCGGCGCCCTCGCCGGAGAGCTCGTACGCACCCTCCCGCTCGGTCAGCCGCAGATGGCCCCGGTAGGTGATGGTCGAGCCGCCTATGCGCAGCCGCAGCCGCCCGGCGACGGTCTCACCGGAGGCGTCGGCACTGTCCTGGTGCAGGCCGGGAACGCACCGGGCCACCCGCGCCGGGTCGGCGAGGACCCGGCGCACCGCCTCGACGGGGAACGGGACGAACACCTCATGCTCCATATCAAGCGAGCCTACCCACCGGGCCCCTCACCAGGGCCTCTCCGGACGGATTTTCGTGGAGACCGCCGTCCGGAGGGGCCTCGGCCGGAAGCCGCCGGCCCCTCCGGCACCCGGGTTCAGTCGCCGACCGTGAAGCGCTCGCCGATGTGGTTCGCCTCCTCGATCTCGTCGACGAGGGCCACCGCGTAGTCCTCGGCGGAGATCCGCGACTTGCCGTTCGCGCCCACGACGAGGTCGTCCAGGGCCGTGCGGTACGTGCCCGTGCGCTCGCCCGGCTCGATGAGGCCGGCGGGGCTGAGGTTCGTCCAGCGCACGTCGGTGACGGTGCGGTAGTAGTCCAGGGCGTCACCGTGCGCGTGCATGATCTGCAGCAGGAACCCGGGCAGCCCCTCGGCGTCCCAGACCTGCTTGCCGTCCGGGGTGCGCAGCGAGCCCGCACCGCCGACCGCGATCAGCCGCGGCGCCTTGTCGCCGAGCGCGCGCACACCGGCCACCAGCGACTTCGCCGCGGGCTCGATGGTCGCGACGTGCCCGGGGCCGTCGCCGCCGCCGACCGCGCTGACGACGACGTCCCGGCCCTCGGCCGCGGCCTGGACGGAGGCGGGGTCGAGGACGTCACCGGTGGCGACCGTCAGGTTCTCGTGCTTCTCGGTGATCTTCGCGGGGTCGCGGACGACGGCCGTGACCTGGTGGCCGCGGTTCAGGGCCTCGCGCAGGACGCGGCTGCCGATGGTGCCGTTGGCGCCGAAGAGGGCGATCTTCGCCATGGGGTTCTTCTCCTCAGTAGTGCAGTGCAAGGTCTGCTGAAGCAGCTGAAGTAGCTGAAGTGGGGGGATCAGTACTGCTGTGTGTGTGGGGGGGAGCAGCGCCGGCGAGATGGGGGAGGGAATCAGCGCTGGTGAAACAAGAAGTCAGTGCTGGTCGAGAGCGCGGGTGAGCCCGCGGGCGCTGGTCGTCGGGCCGCCGAGCCGCCGCAGCCCGCCGGGCGTGTGCAGCAGCAGCGTCGGGAAGCTGTCGACGCCCAGCCGCCGGACCTCCCGGAACTCCGCCTCCGCCGCGCGCCGCGTGGCCGGGTCGGCGAAGGCCGCGACGGCCGCGCCGGCGTCCACGCCGAGCCCGGACGCGACCGCCCGCACCGTCTCCGGGTCGGACAGGCTCCGCCCGTCCACGTACCAGGCGCGCTGCAGTGCACCCGCGAACTCCAGTGTCCGCTCGGGAGCCTGCTCGCGCAGCGCGGCGAGGGCCGTCGCGGCGGCGGCCGAGTCCAGGACGGCCGTGCCGTCGGCGAAGGCCTCGGCGTAGCCCGGGCCGAACACCGCTCCGGTCAGTTCGCCGATCCGGGCGTCCGCCTGGGGGATGTAGGGATATGCGGACACCGGCTGCGCCCGCGGGCCGGTGAACAGGCCGCCGCTGAGCACCGTCAGCTCGATGCGGCCGGCATTCGCCTCCGCGAATTCCCGGATGGTGGGTCCGAAGCCGTAGCACCAGCCGCAGTAGGCGTCGAAGGCGTACGTGAGCCGGTGCCGTGCGGTGTCTTTCTGCCGTGCCATGTCCGTCCCTGCATTTCTCTCGGCCGCCCCGCCTTGTGCGTGTGGCCCGCACTGTCTTGTGCGTTACGACCACGCTAAAGGCGTTTTTCGCCCATAAACAGGTAAGCTCGCGTCTCACCATGGTGAAAAAGCGACACGACGACATCATCGAGCTGGCTTACCAGGCCCCGCCCGGCACGCCCGCCGGCGTCGAGGTGATGCCGGTGGCCGAGCTGCGCGCCCGCGCCCCCGAGGGCCTCCTGGGCACCCCGCAGCGGCTGGACTTCCACCAGATCGTCGTCGTCCGCTCCGGCGCGACCGCGCACACCGTCGACTTCACCGGCCACTGGCTCGAGGAGGGCTCGGTGCTGTGGGTGCGCCCCGGGCAGGTGCAGCAGTTCGGCGACCCGGAGCGGATCGAGGGCACGGTCGTCCTCGTCCAGCCCGGTTTCCTGCCGTCCGGCAGCCCCGTCGCGGCGGTGGCGGACGACCCCTTCCGGCCGGTGGTGTGGCAGCCGGTGGGCCAGGACCGCGAGGCCGTCTTCTGCGCCGTGGGCCACCTTGAGGCGGACTTCCGCACGGGTGCCGGCCTGCCCGCCGACGTGCACACCGACGTCCTGCGCCACCTGCTGTCCGTGCTGGTTCTGCGGCTCGCGCACCTGACGGCCCCCGCCGGCAGCAGGGTGCCCGCCCCGGGCGAGGCCTTCCTGCGCTTCCGGGCCGCGGTCGAGCGGGATTTCGCCGGAAGCCACCGGGTGGCCGACTACGCCCGGGCGCTCGGCTACTCCTCCCGGACCCTGTCCCGCGCGACGACGGCCGCGGCCGGGGTGGGCGCCAAGGAGTTCATCGACCGGCGGGTGATGCTGGAGGCCAAACGGCTGCTCGCGCACAGCGGGCTGTCCGCGGCCCGGATCGCGGGCCGGATCGGCTTCGACGACGCGGCGAACTTCTCCAAGTTCTTCCAGCACCGGGAGGGGTGTTCACCGGGCACCTTCCGCAGCCGTATGCGCGGCCCCGCGACCCCGTAACCGCCCCGCCGACCCCACCGGCCCTACCGGCCTACCGGCCCCACCGACCCCACCGGCCCCTCACTGCCCGTACCGCGGGTGCATCAGCGTCGAGGGCCGCAGCCCCGCCTCGCGGCTGCGCTCGGCCGACCGCCCGGCCGCCGCCAGGCCCTGGTGGTCGAGGGAGAGCAAGGGGGGCCGCGCCGGCGGGAGCTGCAGCGGCAGCGGCTCCCGGGCGACGAGGAGGAAGCTCCAGTCCTCGTCCTTGCCGGTGCGCGCGGGGGCGCGGACCGGGCCGCCGGAGAAGCCGCCGCCCTCGACCCGGTAGGGCCTGCTGTACAGCCCGAGCGAACGGATCGTGGCATCGACCGTCCAGAAGACGTGGGGGCGGGAGCCGAGCGTGCCGGCGTGGACGGCGAGCCGGCCGCCGGGGGCCAGCCACCGCTCCACCAGGCCGTAGAACTCCTGGGAGTAGAGCTTGGTGCTGGGGGTGATACCGGGGTCGGGGAGGTCGGAGACGACCACGTCGAAGGAGGCCTCGCCGGGCGGGAGGGAGCGCAGCCACTCGAAGGCGTCGCCCGTGACGAGCCGCACCCGCGGATCGTCGTAGGCGGCGCGGTTGAGGGCGACGAGGTCGGGGTCGGTACGGGCCAGGCGCAGCACGGTCGCGTCGACTTCCACGACGGTCACCGAGGCGACGTCCCCGTAGCGCAGCAGCTCGCGGACGGCGAGGCCGTCGCCGCCGCCGAGGACGAGGACCCTGTGGTGCGGGCCGTGCATCGCGGGGTGGACGAGGGCTTCGTGGTAGCGGAATTCGTCGTCGCTGCTGACCCTCAGGCGGCCGTCGAGGAAGAGGGAGAGCGGCTTGCCGCTCGCGCCGCCGCCGGTGAGGACGACCTCCTGGACCCCGGACTGGACGGCGACGCGGACGTCGCCGCCGTAGACGGCGTGGCGCGCGGCCCGCTCGAAGGGGCCGCTGAGGGCCGAGCAGGTGGCGAGGAGGGTGAGGACGAGGCCGTTGGCGGCGACGAGCGCCCAGCGGGTGCGGACGCTCAGGTCGCCGCGGAAGAGCCACAGGACGAGGGCGCCGCCGGCGACGGCGTTGACGCCGCCGGTCAGCAGGGCGCCGGTCAACTGCCCGAGCACGGGCAGGAGGAGGAAGGGGAAGGCCAGGCCGCCGACGAGGGCGCCCACGTAGTCGGCGGCGAAGAGGTCGGCCACGGCGCCGCCCGCGTCCTGGCGGCGGATGCGCTGGATGAGGGTCATCAGCAAGGGCACTTCGGCGCCGATGAGCACACCGATGGCGAGGGAGAAGCCGACCAGGGCCGGCCGTGCCTGGCCGAACCAGGCGAAGCAGGCGTAGAGCGCCATGGCCGACAGGCCGCCTATGAGCGCCAGTGCGGCCTCGACCGCGGCGAAGCCCAGGGCGGCGCGCCCGCGCAGGCGCTTGGCGAGCAGCGAGCCGATGCCCATTGCGAAGACCATGACGGACAGCACGACGGACGCCTGGGTGACGGAGTCGCCGATGAGATACGAGGCCAGCGCCACCAGCTCCAGCTCGTACACCAGCCCGCAGGCGGCGCAGACGAAGACGGTGGTCAGCACCACGAAGCGGCCGAGCCCGGCCGGTACGGGCAGCCGCGCCGGTACCGGGCGGTAGATCATGTTGCGAACGCTACGTTACGAAACGGCAACCCTTTGTCACCCACAAGGGTCTATTACGAGAACGCCGCCGCCGTCCGTGCTCCCACTCTCGTGCGGGTCGCGACCAGCCGCCCTTCCTGCGGGTAGGCATGCCAGGTGCGCCAGCTGACCTGGCCGTCGCACCGCTGCGCGAGCAGCGCGGTGAAGGCGTGCGGGCTGCCCGGGAAGGTGCCCGCCAGGCCGTAGGGGTGTTCCGCGACCAGGGCGAGGAGCTCCTGCGCCCGGCCCGCGAAGGAGCCGTGCGAGAGCGTTTCTATCCGGGCCGCGAACTCGTACTCCCAGGCGCCGATGCGCTTGGCGACCCCCAGCGGCAGCGGGGTGGCGCTGCCCGGCAGGCAGGCGACCGTCTCCGAGCAGACTCCGCCACCCTCCTCCAGCAGGACCTGGTGGGAGGCGCCCAGCAGGCGCAGCTGGATCTGGGAGTCGGCGAGCTGCAGGTCGAGCACGGCCAGCGCCGGCAGGGGGTCCTTGCCCAGGCACCAGGCGAGGTCGGCGGCACGGGTGTCGGTGTAGGTGGTCTTGAGGGTGGTGAGCATGGGTCGGCTCCGCAAGCACGCAGTGGAGGGTGGGCCGGCCCGCCGGGGAGGACCAGAGTCTTCGGACGAGGACCAGAGTCTTCGAGTGCGCCGGCTCATGCCCACATATGAGCTGTTTCCGTGGGTCCGGGGACAGTGATTACGGGATTCCCCGCAGCCTCCGGCGGAGCCTGCCGGGGAGTCGTCGTCCCGACACGTGTCCCTGAATGAGAGGGAATCATGAAATGAGCAGCGCCCACAGCGTTTTTACCCATCTCATCGTGCTTTCCATCCACGCGAGGGCCGAGCAGTTCAACTGTTCAGAATCTTTGCGGTCCGGCGGGCTCCGCAGAACCCGCCGGGCGCATATGCGATCAAGCATGGGACGGCCGCAAATCCGCGGGGCCGGGCGGGTTCAGGCGGCGTTCACCAGCTTCTCCACGGCCGAAATCACCGAATCCTCACGCTTGCAGAACGAGAAACGCACGAGATAGGACGGCGCATCGGGGCGCAGATTGAAGGCGGCCGTGGGAATGGCCACCACCCCGGCGCGCGTCGGGAGTTCACGGCAGAATCGCACGCCGTCCGAGTACCCCCACGCGCGGATGTCCGCCTGGAGAAAATACCCCGCCTCCGCGCGATAGGGGCGCAATCCGGCATTCGCCAGCCCCCGGCTCAGCAGGTCGCGATTGCGCTGCAGAGTGCGCCGTAGCTCCGCCGCCCACTCCTCCACGCCGTCCAGCATCCGCGCGAGCGCCTCCTGGTAGGGCGTGCCGGAGGCGTACGTGAGGAACTGCTTGGCGGCGCCGACCGCCCGGACGAGCTCCGCCGGCCCGCACACCCAGCCGACCTTCCAGCCGGTCACGTTGAACATCTTGCCCGCCGACGAGATGGTCAGCGTACGCTCCCGCATCCCCTCCAGCGCGGCGATCGTCCCGTGCCGCACGCCGTCGTAGACGAGGTGCTCGTACACCTCGTCCGTCACTACCGTCAGCCCGTGCTCGCGGCACAGCTGCGCGACGACTCCCAGCTCCTCCGAAGTGAAGACCTTGCCCGTCGGATTGTGCGGGGTGTTGAGCATCAGCACCCGGGTGCGCGGGGTGACGGCGGCCCGCAGCGCGTCCGCATCCAGCACGAAGGTGTCGCCCTGTTCGGCGAGCGGGACCCCGACGACCTTCGCGCCGGCGAAGCGGGCGCCCGCCGGGTAGGCGTCGTAGCAGGGGTCGAAGGCCAGCACCTCGTCGCCCGGGTCGCACAGCGCGAGCAGCGCCGAGGCGAGGGCCTCCGTGGCCCCGGTCGTCACCAGCACCTCGTCCTGCGGGTCGTACTCCAGCCCGTAGCGCCGCAACTGGTGCGCCGCGACCGCCTCGCGTAGCGCGGGAAACCCGGCGGCCGGCGGGTACTGGTTGCTGCCCGCCAGGACCGCGTCCGAGACGTCCTTCAGCAGGCCGGGCGGAGACGGCAGCTCCGGCACGCCCTGGCCGAGGTTGACCGCCCCCGTGCGCCGCGCGAGCTCCGTCATCTCCGTGAAGACCGAGGTGCCGAGGCCCTGCACCCGTGCGGCCGGGCTCCAGTCCTTGTTCATGCGATCCCGCTTCCCTGTCGGTTCCTGAGCCGGCCCTGTCGGTTCCCGAGCCGGCCTCACGATATGCAGGCGGGTGCGCGCGGGCACAGGGCCCGCCACGAGGGCCGCACCCGCTCGCGCACGCCACAGCACACGGCGCGGCCCGGACCGCGCAGACACTCCGCGGTGCCCGCCGAGCGGGTGGAAGGCGCACCGCTTACGGGCGCTCCCGCTCGCGCGCGCGAGGCGGGCGCCGCAAGGTCGAGGTGCCGACGAGGCCCAGTCACAGGTGCCGCCGAGGCCCGGTCACGGGTGCCGAGCAGGCCCGGAAGCCGAGGCCGAGAGGCCGAGGATGCCGGAGGTCCCCCCGTGTCAGCCGACACCGCCGTGCCCGTCCGGGCGCCGGAGCCGCGCCCCGCGTCCGGCAACGCCCGCGTCCGCCGTGCCGAGCGGGCGCGGGACGCCCTGCGCAGGGCGGCGCCCGCCCTCGCGTTCTACGCGGCGGCCCGGCTGACCGGTATGGCGACCATGGCCGCCTGGGCCTGGTGGATCGGCCGCCACCCGCGCACGCTGCTCGGCCACTCCTGGGACGGCATCTGGTACGCCGGCATCGCCCGGCACGGCTACGGCCTGATCCTGCCCTCGCCCACCAGCCGGGGCGTCGTCTTCAACGACCTCGCGTTCTTCCCGCTCTTCCCCGGCCTGGAGCGGGCCGTCTCCGCCGTCACGCCGCTCAGCGTCGTCGGCGCGGGGCTGTTCGTCGCCTGGCTGTCAGCCGGGCTCGCCGCCTGGGGCATCTACGCGCTCGGCGAGCGCCTGTACGGGCGCAGGACGGCGACGCTGCTCGTCGTGCTGTGGGGGCTGCTGCCGCACGCGATCGTGCAGTCGATGGCCTACACCGAGCCGCTGATGACCGCCTTCGCGGCGTGGGCGCTGTACGCGCTGGTCACCGGCCGGCCGCTGTGGGCCGGCGCGCTCTCCCTGCTGGCCGGGCTCTCCCGGCCCAACGGGATCGCGGTGGCCGCGGCCGTCGTCTGCGTCACCGCGCACACCCTGTGGCGGCAGCCGGAGGCCCGCAGGAACCCGCGGGTGTGGGCGGGCGCCGCGCTCGCCCCGCTCGGCTGGACCGGCTACGTCGTCTGGGCCGGATACCGCTCCGGCAACGGCCTGTTCGGCTACTTCGAAGTGCAGCGGCTGTGGGGCTCGCGGTTCGACTTCGGGAGGGACGCGCTGCGGTTCGTCCGGCACCTGATCACCGGGCGGGACGCCATGGCGTACTACATGACGGTGGCCGTCATCGCCTTCGCGCTCGTCGCGCTGGCCCTGCTGCTCCTGGAGCCGCCGCGGCCGCACGCGGCGCTGCTGGTCTACACGGTCGTGCTCGTCGTCATCGCGGTCGGCGGATCGAGCTACTTCGCGTCCAAGCCGCGGTTCCTGCTGCCGGCGTTCCCCCTGCTGCTCCCGGCGGCCCTGGCACTGACGCGCGCGCGGCGCCGCACCCTCCTGACGACGGTCACGGCCATGGCCGGGCTGTCGTTCTTCTACGGGACGTATCTGCTGACGGTGGCGCGGATGCCGATGTAGAGGCGGCGGTGCCGTGGACCACGGCCGGTCCGGCACCGCCGGGCACCCCGGTGGAAGTTGGGCGCCGTCGCGGCGGAAACTTGCCCGGCGGCGAGGAAGACCCCGCCGCCACGGCGTCCAGCCACCGCGGCGCAGCCCGGCAGTGCCGGGGCGGCGGTGCCGGGCCGGCGTCGGCCGGAGAACCCTCCGGCGTGGGGCGCCGCGCAAGCCGCGGGCCCCCGCCGGGAGGCAATCACGCAGACGTGGGGTGCGGCGGCTCGTCGTCCGGCTTGTCGTCGCCCGACTCGGCGTCCGCCTCCAGGCCCAGCTGCTCCACGAGCCACTTGTCGAACTCGATGGACGCCCGGACCCAGCTGACGGTGCTGGAGACGAAGTGCTCCAGGGACACCCCGACGCCGATCAGCATCTGCGCCTCGCCGATCAGGCGGACCGTGCCGTCGTCGTTGGTGTGGGTGTAGACCTTCGGCCACAGCGTGCGGCGGTTCCAGTCGTCGATGGCCTCCAGCAGGCGGGCCTTCTCGTCGATGGCGTGCGGGCGGTCGTAGAACGTCCGCACGGAGAAGACCTGCTGCTCCTCCTCGCCGCGGAACATGAAGTACGTGCGGAACTGCTCCCACGGGGCGGCGAGGTCACCCTCGTCGTCCACGACGTACTTCAGCTCCATCTGGTCGAGGAGCTGCTTGACCAGGTCCTGGTCGGGGATGACGGGGCCGGTCGGGCCCGCCTCAGGCTGCGGTTCGGGCTGTCCCCCGAAATTCGGGATCGAGGACGGGTCGATGCTCACCGTGTTATTCCCTTCGTACGGTCTCACGCCATCCTCCCCCATCCCGGGCGGGGGCTGGCAACCCCCGCCCGGACGGATGTCACGGCGTCTTCGCGAGCTCCTCCGCCCCCACCGGGACCACCGTCAGACCGTCACCGTCCGCGGCGACGCCGACCCGCACCGTGTTCCCGTCACGGATCTCCCCGCCGAGGATGGCCTTGGCGAGCCGGTCGCCGATGGCCGTCTGGACCAGGCGGCGCAGCGGCCGGGCGCCGTAGGCGAGGTCGGGCGCGGCGCCGTCCGGGGCGGACGGGTCGTGGCCGAGGGTGGCGAGCCAGCGCATGGCCGCGGGCGTGACGTCGAGCGTGAGCCGGCGGTCGGCGAGGCGGCGCTGGAGGTGGCCGATCTGGAGGGCGGCGATGCGCTCCAGCTCGTCCACGCCGAGCGGGTGGAAGACGACCAGGTCGTCGAGGCGGTTGAGGAACTCGGGCCGGAAGGAGGCCCGGACGGTCTCCAGGACCTTCTCCCGCTTCTGGTCCTCCTTGAGCAGGGGGTCCATCAGATAGGTGGATCCCAGGTTGGAGGTGAGGATGAGGATGGTGTTGCGGAAGTCGACGGTGCGGCCCTGGCCGTCGGTGAGGCGGCCGTCGTCGAGGACCTGCAGGAGGATGTCGAAGACCTCGTGGTGGGCCTTCTCGACCTCGTCCAGCAGGACGACGGAGTACGGGCGGCGGCGCACGGCCTCGGTGAGCTGGCCGCCCTCCTCGTAGCCGACGTAGCCGGGGGGCGCGCCGACCAGCCGGGCGACCGAGTGCTTCTCGCCGTACTCGCTCATGTCGATGCGGACCATGGCCCGCTCGTCGTCGAAGAGGAAGTCGGCGAGGGCCTTGGCCAGCTCGGTCTTGCCGACGCCGGTGGGGCCGAGGAAGAGGAACGAGCCGGTCGGCCGGTCGGGGTCGGCGATGCCGGCGCGCGAGCGGCGCACCGCGTCGGAGACGGCTTGGACGGCCTCGGTCTGGCCGATGAGGCGCCTGCCCAGCTCCTCCTCCATGCGCAGCAGCTTCTGCGTCTCGCCCTCCAGCAGGCGGCCGGCGGGGATGCCGGTCCAGGAGGCGACGACGTCGGCGATGTCGTCCGGGCCGACCTCCTCCTTGACCATGAGGTCCTTCGCTGCGGCCTCCTGCTCGGCCTCCGCCTCGGCCTCGGCCGCCGCCTCCAGCTCGCGCTCCAGGCCGGGGATCTCTCCGTAGAGCAGCTTGGAGGCGGTGTCGAAGTCGCCGTCGCGCTGGGCGCGCTCGGCCTGGCCGCGCAGCTCGTCGAGGCGCTCCTTGAGCTCGCCCACGCGGTTGAGGGACTGCTTCTCGCGCTCCCAGCGGGCGGTCAGGCCGCGCAGCTCCTCCTCCTTGTCGGCGAGGTCGCGGCGCAGCTTCTCCAGGCGCTGCTTGCTGGCCTCGTCCGACTCCTTGGACAGGGCGAGCTCCTCCATCTTCAGCCGGTCCACGGCGCGCTGGAGCTCGTCGATCTCGACGGGCGAGGAGTCGATCTCCATGCGCAGCCGGGAGGCGGCCTCGTCGACGAGGTCGATGGCCTTGTCGGGCAGGAAGCGGGAGGTGATGTAGCGGTCGGAGAGGGTGGCGGCGGCGACGAGGGCGGAGTCGGCGATCTGGACCTTGTGGTGGGCCTCGTAGCGGCCCTTGAGCCCGCGCAGGATCGCGACCGAGTCCTCCACGGAGGGCTCGGCCACCAGGACCTGCTGGAAGCGGCGCTCCAGGGCGGGGTCCTTCTCGATCCGCTCGCGGTACTCGTCCAGGGTCGTGGCGCCGACCATGCGCAGCTCGCCGCGGGCCAGCATGGGCTTGAGCATATTGCCCGCGTCCATGGCGGAGTCGCCGCCGGCGCCGGCGCCCACGACGGTGTGCAGCTCGTCGATGAAGGTGATGATCCGGCCCTCGCTGGCCTTGATCTCGGCCAGGACGGTCTTCAGCCGCTCCTCGAACTCGCCGCGGTACTTCGCGCCCGCGACCATCGCCCCCAGGTCGAGGGAGACCAGGCGCTTGTTGCGCAGCGACTCGGGGACGTCGCCCTTCACTATCCGCTGCGCGAGGCCCTCGACGACGGCCGTCTTGCCGACGCCGGGCTCGCCGATGAGGACGGGGTTGTTCTTGGTCCGCCGCGACAGGACCTGCACGACGCGCCGGATCTCGGTGTCCCGCCCGATGACGGGGTCGAGCCGGCCCTCGCGGGCGGCCGCGGTCAGGTCCGCACCGAACTTCTCCAGGGCCTTGTACGTGCCCTCCGGATCGGCAGTGGTCACTCGCTGCCCGCCCCTCGCGGTCTCGAACGCGTCCAGCAGACGCCGTGCCGAGGCGCCCTGCTGCTCCAGCAGCTCGCCGGTGCGGCCGCCCTTGGCGGCGAGGCCGATCAGCAGGTGCTCGGTGGAAATGTAGGTGTCGCCCAGCTCGCGGGCGCGCTGCGACGCGTCGGCGATGACGGCGAGCAGCTCGCGGTCGGGCTGCGGCGGCGCGACGGTCGCACCCCGCACGCTCGGCTCCGCCGCCAGCTGCCGCTCGGCGCCCGACCGCAGCGCGGCGGCATCGGCGTCGACGGCGGCCAGCAGGTCCATGATGTTCTCGTTGTCCCGACCGGCGAGCAGCGCCAGCAGCAGGTGGGCGGGCGTCATATCGGCATGCCCGGCCGACACGGCCCGCTCCCCGGCCCCGCTCAGCGCCTCCCGGCTCCTGTTGGTCAGCTCGGCATCCACGACGGTGTGCTCCTCCTTCTCCAGGCGGTCATCCTGCCTAGGGCAACGTGCGATAAGTTGAGCCTATTCCACTCAACCTTCGCGGCGCCAGCGCCCCCGGCCGCGGACCGGGCACGGCCACCCGAATCCGGGCCGGACAGCCTTTCCCCGGACCTCTACCCATGGTCCGCCGGGGAGCGGCGACGCGCCGCTCCGGGACTACGCTTCCCCGCATGGCCCACGATCTGCGCAACCTCGACGCCGCCTATGTCGACTTCTGGCGGGAGCGGCACATCTGCACCCTCACCACCACGCGCCCCGACGGCAGCCCGCACCTCGTGCCCGTCGGCGTGACCTTCGACCCCGAGGCCGGGATCGCGCGCGTCATCACCAACAAGAACAGCCGCAAGATCGCCAACATCCTGGCCGCCGGGCCGGACGGTGCGCGCGTCGCCGTCTGCCAGATCGGCGAGCGGAAGTGGGCCACGCTGGAGGGGCGCGCGGTCGTCCGTACGGAGGCCGACGCGATCGCCGACGCCGTCAACCGCTACGCCGAGCGGTACGGGCGGATGCCCGCGCCCAACCCCGACCGCGTCCTGGTCGAGATCACGGTGATGAAGGCGCTGGGGCTGGTCGGGTCCGGCGCCGCGTAACCGGGAAGGCCGGTCCCTCCGGCCCCTTCGCCCCCCTCTTCGGCAGTGCCGCTGACACGGCCCGACACCGGCACATACCGTGTCAACACGTCTCGGTTCACCGTGCAGTTGAGGGTAAGGAGCCCCCCATGACGCACCTCGACGACCGCTTCGGTGAGATCACCGTCCTGCTGGACAGCGACGAGGGCCGGGTGGAGGTCCTGGGCGACGCGGTGCCCCCGGCCGTCCTGGAGCGCGCCGCCGGGGCGCAGACCGACGTCCACGTCCCCGTCGGCACCCGCAACGGCGCGCACCTGACCATGGCCGTCGGCGCCGAGGCCGTGCGCCTCGTGCCTGGCAGGGGCAGGTTGTCGCGCCGCTCGTACGCGGTGAAGGCCGTCCTCGACGGCGTTGCGTACCGTCTCGTGCCCGACTCCCTCGACGGCAGCCGGCTGCTGAAGGACGGGCGGCACATCGGGGACTTCTCCTCCGGCGGCGACGGCCGGGTGCTGGCCGGGTGGAAGGAGGGGGCGGACGTCGCCCCGGCCGACGCCTCCGTCGGCTACGCGCTCGCCGCGGCGTTCGGCACCGGTGGGCAGCCGATGTGGATGATGGCGATCGAGGCCGCCTCCGAACTGATCCCGGGGGGACGCTG
>NZ_JBAMDC010000175.1:0-13378 GCF_036961605.1 Streptomyces sp. KLMMK | reverse complement strand
CCCCCGAACGCGCCGCCGCGGCCGAGCCCCCGGACGTGTCGGACGTACGGGACGCACCGCCGGACGTACCGCCCGAAGTCCCCCCGTCGGTCCTGCGGTCCGGGATCCCCATCGCGTCCGCCGCGTCCTGCAGCCACTGCGGCGGGCTCAGCAGGAACGACGTCGCGTTCAGGTCCAGCCGCTTCGGCGGCGCGTCGGACGGTTCCGGTTCCTCCACGGGCACGGCCCCGTACTCCTCTTCGTAGCGCCGGATGACCTCGCCCACCGGCAGCGCCGGCCACAGCGTCGTCTCCCCGCTGTCCCGGGCGATCACCAGCCGGACCAGGCCGCCGTCCGACGTCGGACCGTCCTCGCGGTCCTCGGCCCACACCACGAAGCCCAGGTCGAACTCGCGGACCCGCACCTCCCGGTGCTGGTACGCCGGCACGTCACCGTTGGCCCAGCGCTCACCGCGCTCCTGCGCCTGCGCGAACGTCACCACCGCGCGCTCACCCCTCCACCGGGACGGCGTAGGCGAAGCCGCCGTCCACCATCAGGCCGGCGACCGTCTCCAGCTCCGGCGGACCACCCGCCAAGCGCGACAAAAACACGTCGAAGTCCTCACCACAGGGCAGCAGCAGACGCTCCACCCGCTCCTGCACCGTCCAGCCGTCCTGGTCGCGCGCGTCGTCGTAGGGGCAGAACCACACCGAACCGATCGCCTCGCCCTTCACCTTGACGGCGAGCACGCCGCCCTGGACGAAGCCCACGCCCAGATAGTCCTTGGTGAAGTGGTCGCGCAGACACTTGTTGACGTAGACGAGGTCGTTCACGGCCGCCTCGTCGCGCACGGTGAAGAACGGCTGGTCGATCAGCAGGCCCAGCTCCGCGTCCAGCGCGGCGCCCACCGGGGCGCAGCCGCCCGCGGCCTTCAGGAACGCCCGGTACGCGCCCGGGAGGCGGTAGCCGAGGTCCTCCTCGACGCCCTGCACCTGTTCCTCGGTCACCGCGAGGTCCCGCTGCGGCAGCACGAAGTGCACCGGCCGGGTCTCCTGCAGCGGGCGCGTGCCCCGCTTGTCCTGGTCCACGGCGGCCGTCGCCAGCCCGCCGTGGTGCCGCAGCAGCGCCTTCACCTCTGCGGGCACCAGCTCCAGCCGGCGCGTGCCCACGACGTGGTGCCACGTCCAGCCGTGCGGCGTCGCTACCGAGGGCAGGCTGGCCCACAGTTCGTGGCCCGCGGCGTGCAGCGCGGCGTTCGCCGACACGTAGTCGGTCAGCCGCAGCTCGTCCACGCCGAAGCCCTCGGGCGGTTCCGCGATCTCCGCGGCGGCCCGTGCGTACGGCGAGAAGTCCGGACGGCCCTCGTCGTCCATCCGCACTCCCTTGGGATAGCGGCTGGCGCGGACCGGGTCCGGGAAGTGCACGACCTGCCCGGCGTAGGCCGCATTCGGTGGCGCGGCCTGCTGCCCGAGCCGACCTGTCGTCATGGCGGAAGCCCCCTGCTGACTGTGTGTCTCCGAAAGGCCCCGACGAACGCGGCGGTCGCCGCGAGTCACCGGACCCCCGTCCGGGCCACGGGGCGGCCCGGCCGGCCGGTGTCCCCATGGCCGAGAACACCCCGTGCGGCACAGCCTATGCGGTACCGCAAGGAGGGGACCGCGCCCCGGTCCGCCCGCACCGCCGCCGCCCGGCCGCCGGCCCGGCCGTCACGCCCCGTGAACCCCTCCCTGCCGCCGCGCTGCCGGCCCCACCGGTCCGGTCATCCGACGCATGAACATCACACGACGCCCCGCCAACCCCGACCTGACTTCCGCACCTGCCGTCCCGTTTGGCAGGCTGACCTCCGCAACAGGGGGATTGCAGGGAGGGAAGAACCACCATGCACACGACTCAGGACCGACCGCCCGCCGACGACCACGGCACGGCGGCCTCCGGCGATCCCCGGCTCACCTGGAGCACGGAGGACGCCGACCGGCCCCCCGCCCTGCTGCACCGCCGGGACGGCATACTGCCCGCCGTGGCCGCCGCCCTCTCCGTCCGCGGAGAGACGCTGACCTGCACCGGGGGCAAGGCCGAGGTGCCTCCCGCACTGCACCCGCTGGTCCAGGACTTCCTCGACACCCTCACCAGCGACCGGCGCGAGCGCTTCACCGGCCGCTGCCCCGAGGCGCTCCTTCTGACCCGCTTCCTCGGCTCCTTCGAGAGCGCGCGCAGCAAACGCGCCGCCCGCAAACCGCTGACCCACGGCGAGGCCCGGCGCGCCCTCAAGCACGCCAAGCTCACCGCCCGGCACATCCGCGAGGAGGGCGACCCGCGGCACGGCGCGTACGCCGCGCCCTGCCGCTCCTGTACGGAGCTGCTGAGCCACTTCGGCGTGCGCAGCGTCGACCCCTCCGCCCCCGCGAAGGCCTCCCCCGCCAAGGCCGCCATCTCCAAGGCCGCCACGAAGGCCTCCCTCACCAAGGACAGGGGCTGAACGGCATGCGCGCCTTCGACCGCACCGCAGCCACCCGCTTCCCCGCCGCCGTGGACGCCGCCCTGCGCGAGGCCGGGTGGCAGCCCGGGCGCTGGGACATCAAGGCCGCCGAGAACTGGGCCGACGCCCTGCGCGCCCACACCTCCCCGGCCGGGCACCGGCACACCGTCTTCCCGGCCGCCGTCGAGGCCTGGGCGGAGTTCGGGGGCCTGCACATCGCCGGGACCGGGGCCGGGCGGCACATCGCCCCCACGCCCTTCCACATCGACCCGCTGCACGGGCTCCACCTCGCGCGCACCGTCGCCGACCTGGGGCGCGCGCTGGGGGCCGAGGTGTGCCCGCTCGGGCAGGAGGCGGACGGGCAGGCGCTGCTCGCCATCGACGCCCACGGCCGCGTCTACAGCCTCGACCACACCGGCGACTGGTACCTCGGCTCGGACATCGACCACGCCATCGCCACGCTCGTCAACGGCACCCGGCCCTCGCGGCTGTCGGCGGGCATGGGACGCCGCTGACCGGAGCGACGCGAACCGGCCGGAAGCCGGGCGGGAACCGGCCTCGTCCGGACCGGCGGGCCCCCGCCGTCCGGGCTCCGGGCCGGCGGGCCCCGTCGCGCAGGCCTCAGGCCGGCGCGGCCCCGCTCTCCGTGACCGCCGGGATCACCGCCGACACCCGGAAGCCGCCCGCGTCCGTGGCACCCGACACGAAGACCCCGCCCAGCGCCGAGACCCGCTCGCGCATCCCCACCAGGCCGTTGCCGCCACTCGGCAGGCCCGGCGCGGCGGCGCCGCACTCCGACGGCCCGTTCTCCACCTGCAGCGCGACCTCGTCCCCGCGGTGCGCCACGCGCACGACAGCCTTCGCCCCCGGCGCGTGCTTGTGGACGTTGGTCAGCGCTTCCTGCACCACGCGGTACGCCGTGCTCTCCACCCGTGCGCCGTACGTCCGCTCCACGCCCTCCACGGACAGCTCGACGGCCATGCCCGCCGCCCGTGACTGGCCGACGAGATCCTCCAGGCCGTCCAGACACGGACCGTCACCGGACGCAGACGGCTCGCTCACCTCGGCGGCGGTCCCGCCCGCGGCAGCGGCGCCCACACCCGCGGACACCCGCGCCGAGGCCGCCGCCGCGACCTCCGCGAGCCGCCGCGAGTCCGCCGCCGAGGACGCCTCCGGCACCATGCCCTCGGAGGAGGTCCGCAGCACGCCGAGCATCTCGCGCAGCTCCGTCAGCGCCTGCCGGCCCATGTCGCCCACCAGGCCCGCGTTCCGCGACGCCTTCTCGGGGTCCTTCAGGGCCACCGCCTGCAGCGCGGCCGCGTGGACGACCATCAGCGACACCCGGTGCGCCACCACGTCGTGCATCTCGCGCGCGATCCGCGTGCGCTCCTCGTTGCGGGCCCACACCGCGCGCTCCTCGGCCCGCTCCGCGAGCAGCGACAGCTCGCGCTCCAGGCCGTCCGCGCGCTCCCGCAGGCTCTCCACGAGCCGCCGCCTCGCCCCCACGTAGAGCCCCAGGAGCACCGGCGGTGCCGTGAGCCCCAGCGCCACCAGCGATGCGAAGAACAGCATCATCCAGGGGCCGGGCTGGTAGCCCTCCCCGGCGGCTATGTCGCGCTGGAACTTGATGAACGTCACGAGGAACGTCCCCGCCACCGACACACCGGCGAGGAAGACGGTCAGCCGGCGCGGCACGTCCGAGGCGGCCAGCGTGTACAGACCGACGATGCCGAGCAGGAAGCCCAGCTCGGCCGGGGTGATCGCGATGCCCAGCAGCACCACGGCCACCGGCCACCGGCGCCGGAACAGCAGCGTGCCGCCGACGAGCGCCCCCACCACGATGCCGAGCGCCAACGGGCCCCCGTGCTCGTCCGCGAATCCCGCGCCCTCCGCCGCGCACTCCAGGGCGGACACCAGCGCCAGCACGACGTCGAACACCATGCTGCGCCGCCGCGCCCACCACCAAGGCCCGTCCGGCGCGCCGCGCGCGCCCGCCTCCGCGTTTGCCCCCGTTGTGGTCATACCACCCAGACTACGGAAGCCCGCCACCCCATTTCCCGGCCGTTCCCGCCCTCGCGGCCCGGCCGGGGTGCCCGGCACCGTCGCGTCGACGGGCGCCCGTACGGCATAGTGTTGGCTGCAAGCGCGCCCGATCAAGTGAATCGGGCATCACGGGCGAACCATCCCGGGTCGTCTAATGGCAGGACAAATGATTTTGGTTCATTGAATGAGGGTTCGATTCCTTCCCCGGGAGCTGAATGTGGGGGTACCCCCATGACCGTTACAGGTCTGTGGGGGAGGGTCTCGACCGCCAGGTCGGGACCCGCCCGCGTTTCAGCAGTAAAACGCACCGGTATCCTTCGGATGTCCACCACCCGAAGCCGAAGGGCACACCCGTGAGCGCCAACCGCCCGGCAGCCGTCGTCGTTCTCGCAGCGGGTGAGGGCACCCGCATGAAGTCGGCGACCCCCAAGGTCCTGCACGCCATCTGCGGACGTTCCCTCGTCGGCCACGTCGTCGCCGCCTCCCGCGAGCTGGACCCCGAGCACCTCGTCGTGATCGTCGGGCACGCACGCGAGCAGGTCTCCGCGCACCTCGCACAGATCGACCCCGAGGTCCGCACCGCCGTCCAGTACGAGCAGAACGGCACCGGCCACGCCGTGCGCATGGGCCTCGAGGAGCTGTCGAACAGCGGGATCGCCCTCGACGGGACCGTGGTCGTCGTCTGCGGCGACACCCCGCTGCTGACCGGCGCCACGCTCAAGACCCTCAGCGACACCCACGCCGCCGACGGCAACGCCGTCACCGTGCTGTCCGCCGAGGTCCCCGACGCGACGGGCTACGGGCGGATCGTCCGGGACGGCAGCGGCGCCGTGACCGCGATCGTCGAGCACAAGGACGCCACGGACGAGCAGCGCGCGATCCGGGAGATCAACTCCGGGGTGTTCGCGTTCGACGCCCAGCTGCTGACGGACGCGCTCGGCAAGGTGCGCACGGACAACAGCCAGGGCGAGGAGTATCTGACCGACGTCCTGGGCATCCTGCGCGAGGCCGGGCACCGCGTCGGCGCCGCGGTCGGCGGCGATCACCGGGAGATCCTGGGGATCAACAACCGTGTCCAGCTCGCCGAGGCCCGCAAGCTGCTCAACGAGCGGCTGCTGCACGCGGCGATGATGAGCGGCGTCACGGTCGTGGACCCGGCGTCGACCTGGATCGACGTCACCGTCACCTTCGAGCCCGACGTGCTCGTCCACCCCGGCACCCAGCTGACCGGCGCCACCAGCCTGGCCACCGGCAGCGAGGTCGGGCCGAACACGCGCCTGACGGACACCGCCGTGGGCGCCGGCGCCCGCGTCGACAACACCGTCGCGGACTCGGCGCTGATCGGCGCGGGCGCGACCGTCGGCCCCTTCGCCTATCTGCGCCCGGGGACGAAGCTCGGCCCGAAGTCGAAGGCCGGCGCGTACGTCGAGATGAAGAACGCCGAGATCGGCGAGGGCACCAAGGTGCCGCACCTGTCGTACGTCGGTGACGCGACGATCGGCGAGTACTCCAACATCGGCGCGGCGAGCGTCTTCGTGAACTACGACGGTGTGAACAAGCACCACACGACGATCGGCTCGCACTGCCGCACCGGATCGGACAACATGTTTGTGGCTCCGGTCACGATCGGGGACGGCGCGTACACCGCCGCCGGCTCGGTCATCACCAAGGATGTGCCCCCGGGTTCGCTGGCCGTCGCACGTGGACAGCAGCGGAATATCGAGGGCTGGGTGGCACGTAAGCGCCCGGGAAGCGCAGCCGCACAGGCCGCTTCCGCCGCTCGCCGGGAGACCGACGGCGAGCAGTGACCGTGACACGGGTGCGCCGTGCGGGGCGTACCGTGATAAGCGCACACAAAGCGACATCCAAGGAGACTGTGCTGTGACCGGGATCAAGACGACCGGCGAGAAGAAGCTGATGCTCTTCTCCGGCCGCGCCCACCCCGAGCTTGCCGAGGAGGTCGCGCACCAGCTGGGCGTCGGCCTGGTCCCGACCAAGGCATTCGACTTCGCCAACGGCGAGATCTACGTCCGCTTCCAGGAGTCGGCGCGTGGCGCGGACTGCTTCCTGATGCAGAGCCACACGGCTCCCATCAACAAGTGGGTCATGGAGCAGCTGATCATGATCGACGCGCTGAAGCGCGCGTCGGCCCGCTCCATCACCGTGGTCGTGCCGTTCTACGGCTACGCCCGCCAGGACAAGAAGCACCGCGGCCGTGAGCCGATCTCGGCCCGCCTGATCGCCGATCTGTTCAAGACGGCGGGTGCGGACCGGATCCTCACGGTCGACCTGCACACGGACCAGATCCAGGGCTTCTTCGACGGCCCGGTCGACCACCTGTTCGCGCTGCCGATCCTCGCCGACTACGTGGGCGCCAAGGTCGACCGCTCGAAGCTGACGGTCGTCTCCCCGGACGCCGGCCGCGTGCGCGTCGCCGACCGCTGGTGCGACCGCCTCGGCGCCCCGCTCGCCATCGTCCACAAGCGCCGTGACAAGGATGTCGCCAACCAGGTGACGGTGCACGAGGTCGTCGGTGACGTGAAGGGCCGCGTCTGCGTCCTGGTCGACGACATGATCGACACCGGTGGCACGATCTGCGCCGCCGCGGACGCCCTGTTCGCCAACGGCGCCGAGGACGTCATCGTGACGGCCACGCACGGTGTGCTCTCCGGCCCCGCCGCGGACCGCCTGAAGAACTCCAAGGTGAGCGAGTTCGTCTTCACCAACACCCTGCCGACCCCGGGTGAGCTGGAGCTCGACAAGATCACGGTGCTGTCGATCGCCCCGACGATCGCGCGCGCCGTGCGCGAGGTCTTCGAGGACGGCTCGGTCACGAGCCTCTTCGAGGAGCAGTGAGCCTCCGGCAGCCCTGACCTGCCGGCTGCAAAAACGATCGGCCTGTGATCGCACGGCCCTGATCGATTTCTGAGCGGCCTCCCCCGCCGGGTACACTCCACGAGTTGCTCGGCGAGGGAGGCCGCACTCATGTGCGGCGGTCCGTTATCGACGCGCTCTTCGTAGCAGGTCCGTATGTGGCCGGGTAACGGCCCATCGATCTACACCTCCGAGGAGTGCACCATGGCTGAGATCAAGATCCCCGCCCAGGTCCGTGCCGAGTTCGGCAAGGGCGCCGCCCGCCGCATCCGCCGCGCCAACCAGGTTCCCGGCGTCATCTACGGCCACGGCGGCGAGCCGGTCCACGTCACCCTGCCGGGCCACGACCTGATGATGGCTCTGAAGACCCCGAACGTCCTGCTCTCCCTGGACATCGAGGGCCGCGACGAGCTCGTCATCCCCAAGGCCATCCAGCGTGACGCCCTCAAGGGCTTCCTCGAGCACGTCGACCTGCTGGTCGTCAAGCGCGGCGAGACCGTCACCGTCGAGATCCCGGTCCAGACCGAGGGCGACCTGGCCCCCGGCGGCAACCTGCTCGAGCACACCCTGACCGCCCTGCCGGTCGAGGCCGAGGCCACCCACATCCCCGAGGCCATCACCGTCTCCATCGCGGGCCTGGAGGCCGGCGCCTCCGTCCTGGCCAAGGACATCGTCCTGCCGGCCGGTGTCGCCCTGGCCGTCGACGCCGACGCCGTCGTCCTGCACGTCGTCGCCGGTTCCACCGAGGCTGCGGCCGAGGGCACCGAGGCCTGATCCTCGCCCCTCCCGGCTTTTCTTTCGACCGCCGTCCCGCTCCACCGGAGTGGGGCGGCGGTCGGCTTTGAGCGGTTGGCTATGAAGGAGACATGCAGATGACGGACGACTCCAGCCCCTGGCTGATCGTGGGCCTGGGCAACCCCGGGCCGGAGTACGCGGGCAACCGCCACAACGTGGGGTTCATGGTCGCGGACCTGCTCGCGGAGCGCATGGGCGCGAAGTTCAAGGCGCACAAGGCGCGGGCGCAGGTGGTCGAGGGCCGGCTCGGCGCGCCCGGGCTCTCCAGCCGCCGGGTCGTGGTCGCGAAGCCCATGTCGTTCATGAATCTGTCCGGCGGGCCGACGGCCGCGCTGCGCGACTTCTACAAGGTGCCCGCCGACCGGGTGATCGCCGTCCACGACGAGCTGGACATCGACTACGGGACGCTGCGGCTGAAGCTCGGCGGCGGCGACAACGGCCACAACGGCCTGAAGTCGATCACCAAGGCCCTGGGCCCGGACTACTGCCGGGTGCGGTTCGGCATCGGCCGGCCGCCCGGCCGGATGCAGGTGGCGGACTTCGTGCTCAAGGACTTCTCGTCCACCGAGCGCAAGGAGCTCGACTACCAGGTGGACCGGGCCGCGGACGCCGTGGAGGCGCTGATCGTGGACGGCCTGGAGCGGGCGCAGAACACGTACAACATCTGAGGCCGGGCGCGGGCGCGGTTTCGACGCCGCGTCGAGTGACGTTCCATGACGGCTCGTGAGAATGGCCGCCATGAGGATTCTTTTCGTAGCCGGGGACACGCCGGAGGCGGTTCTTCCGCTCGTCGCCGCGGCGCGGGCCGCCCTCGTGGCCGGGCACGAAGTCGTCCTCGCCGGGGCCGCGGACCTGGGCGGGGCGGCGGAGGCGGCCGCCGGGGCCGGGATCGCCACGGCCGCGGTGACGGCGCGGACGCCGGCGGAGGCGTTCCTGGACACCGGCGGCAACCCCTTCCCCGTGCCCGAGGACCCGCACGAGGGCCGGGTGCTGCGCGGCCGCTGCCTGGGGCGGTTCGCCGCGTGGTGCCTGGCGGGCCTGCCCGGCCTCGCCGACCGTCTACGGCCCGACGCGGTGGTCGGCGTGTCTTCGGCCTTCGCCGGCCCGCTGGTGGCGGCGCACGCGAAGGTGCCCTACGTGCTGTTCACCGCCGCCCCGGGCGAGCCGCTCGCCGTGGCCCTCGCGGCCGCCGCCGAGCTGACGCCGCAGCTGGAGGGGCTCGGCCTGTACGCCCTGCCGGACCCGGATCTGAGCGCGGACACGCCGGAGGCCCTCGTCGCGGCCCTCGCCCGGCTGGGCTGACGGACGGCGCCCGCACCGCACGACGCCCGCACCGGCCCGGTCGAGGCGTCGTCGAGCGCGGCTCGACGCCCGCCCCCGACAGTCGGGGCCATGAAGATTCTGTTTGTGGGCGGCAACGGGGCGGGGACGCTCTTTCCCCTCGTCCCGCTCGCGCAGGCGGCCCGTAACGCCGGTCATGAGGTCTTCATGACCGGCTGCGAGCCCGTCGTCCCGCTGATCCTGGACGCCGGGCTGCCCGCCTTCGCGGTCACCCCCGGAACCGTGGCCGACTTCCGTATCCCCCCGCTGGGCAATGCCGCGCCGGTCTCCGAGACGGGCCTGGACTCCCTGATCTCCATCGGCCGCATGTTCGGCCGCTTCGCCGCGGACTGCCTGGGCCGGCTCCGCGAGCTGGCGGACGGCTGGCGCCCGGACCTGGTGGTGGGCGGGGTGCTGGCGTACGCGGCGCCGCTCGTCGCGCACTACGCGCGCGTGCCCTGCGTTCGCTTCGGCACCGAGATGGGCGAACCGCTGGTCGTCACCCTGGCTGCCACGATCGAGCTCGGCGAGGAGCTGGAGCGGGCGGGCCTGACCGCCCTGCCCGCCCCGGACCTCACGCTCTCCTCCTGCCCGCCGTCCGTGCGCCCCGTGCACGCCCCGCCGGCGCTGCCGGTGCGCCACGTCCCGTACACCTCCCAGCGGACCGTCGAGCCGTGGATGCACCGGCGCGACGGCCGGCCGCGCGTCCTGGTGAGCGCGGGCAGCCGGGTGACGCCCGAGCAGGACTTCGACATCCTCCAGGGCCTGGTGCGCGAGGTCGCCCCGCTGGACGTCGACCTGCTGATCGCGGCGCCGGAGGAGGTGGCGGGCAAGCTGCGGCCGCTGCCGGCGGGGGCGCACGCGGGCTGGATCCCGCTCGACGTGGCCGGGCCGTCCTGTGACGTGATGGTGCACCACGCGGGCGGCAGCACCACGCTCACGGGGATGGCCCACGGCGTACCGCAGGTCCTGCTGACCCACATCGGCGGCCTGGAGTACCCGGCACGGCTGGAGGAGCTGGGCGCGGCGAAGCTGATCCGCGCCGAGGACGACGGCGCGGAGACCATCGCGGCCGCGATCGGCGAGGTGCTCGGCGATCCGGCGTACCGGCGGGCCGCGGCGCGGCTGCGCGAGGAGGCGCTGGCGATGCCGGCGCCGTCGGAGGTCGTCGGGCGGCTGGAGGAACTGGCCGCGAAAGCCTGACACCTTCACCCGGCAGCTCTTGACCTCAAGCCGCCTTGAGGTTCAAGCATAGGCAAAAACCGCCGCACGACCGGCGAACACCGCCAACGACCAACTACCACAACAGGTGTGAGGCCATGACGAATACCGCGCAGCCGGCCGCCGCGAGCTCCCAGGGCGAGGAGGGCGAGGGGGACGGCCTCACGCACAAAGCCATCATGACCGTGCTGTTCGGGCTGATGCTGGGGCTCTTCCTGGGCGCGCTCGACCTCATGATCATCGCCTCGGCGATGCGGACGATCGCCGACGAGCTGCACGGCCAGACGATCCAGGCGTGGGCGACCACGGCCTATCTGGTGACGTCGACGATCACGACGCCGCTGCTCGGGAAGTTCTCCGACATCTACGGGCGCAAGCGGATCTACGTGATGTCGATCGTCGTCTTCCTGGCGGGTTCACTGCTGTGCGGCATGGCGCAGTCGATGTACGAGCTGGCGGCCTTCCGGGCGGTCCAGGGCATCGGCGCGGGCGGCGTGATGACCATGGCGTTCGCGATGATGGGCGACATGATGACGCCCGAGCGGCGCAGCCGTTACCAGGGCTACTTCTCGCTGGTGTTCGGCCTGGCCGGGGTGGCGGGTCCGCTGCTGGGCGGCTTCTTCGCCGGCATGGGGGAGATGGCGGGCATCGCCGGCTGGCGCTGGGTGTTCCTGGTGAACCTGCCGATCGGCGCGCTGGCGCTGATCGTCGTCGCGACGAAGTTCACGATGCCGCGGGTGCGCACCGTCCAGAAGGTGGACTACTGGGGCGCGTTCGCCCTCACGCTGTGCCTGGTGCCGCTGCTGGTGGTGGCGGAGCAGGGCCGCGAGTGGGGCTGGGGAACGCCGCTGTCGCTCGCGATGTTCGCGCTGGGGCTGATCGGCCTGGTGCTGTTCGTACGGGTGGAATCGGCGATGGGCGACGCGGCGATCATCCCGATGCGGCTGTTCCGCACCCGGACCTTCTCGGTGATCAATTCGGTGAACATCATCGTCGGCCTGGGCGTCTTCGGGTCGCTGATCTTCCTGCCGCTGTACCTGCAGATGGTCAAGGGGATGTCGCCGACGGCCGCGTCGCTGATGCTGCTGCCGCAGACCGCGGGCACGATCATCGCGAGCCGCACCCTCGGACCGGTGATCAACCGCAGCGGGCGGTTCAAGGCGTTCCTGCTGCTGGGCCTGTCCCTGGTGACGGCGTCGCTGTTCATGTGCGGCTTCGTCGGACCGGACACGGCGGTGTGGGTGCTGGTGGCGATCACGACGGTCATGGGCCTGGGCATCGGCATCTGCTTCCCGGTGACGCTGATCACGCTGCAGAACGGGGCGCGCAAGGAGGAGATGGGCGTGGCCAGCGCCGCGTACATGTTCTTCCGGGAGATCGGCGCCACGGCGGGTGTGGCGATCTTCCTGTCGATCATGTTCTCGGTGGTGGGCGACAAGATCTCCGACGCGTTCCACGCTGCGGCCGGGGACGCCGGTTTCCGGGCGGCGCAGAGCGATCCGCAGGTGCTCGCCGACCCGGCCAACGCCCAGGTGCTGGAAGCCGCGCAGCACGGCGGCCGGGGCATCGACCTCGACGACTCGTCCTGGCTGGCGAACGCCGACGAGCGGCTGGCGCGCCCGGTCCTGGAAGGCATGGCCGATGCGGTGAACACGGTCTACATCACGGCGGGCTGCGTGATGCTCGGCGCGCTCCTCGTGGCCTTCCTCCTGAAAGAGAAGAAGAAGGAGAAGGAGACGCAGGACGCCGGGGCCGGCGGGAAGGACGAGGCGCCGGCCGCGGCCGGCTGACACGAGCGCGGGTCGAGCGCGCCCCTAGGGGGGCCCGCCAGGCTGGGTGGTCGTTGTTGTCACGGAGCCGGGGGGACCCCATGTACGAGAACGACCGCGCCGCGGAGATGTACGACCTGCTGTACGAGGACAAGAAGGACTACCGGTCGGAGGCCGGCCAGGTGACCCGGCTGATCCGGGCGCACCGGCCGGACGCCGCCGCCCTGCTGGACGTGGCCTGCGGCACGGGCATCCACCTGCAGGCGTTCGCGGAGCTGTTCGCGCACGTGGAGGGCGTGGACCTGGCGGAGCCGATGCTGGCGACGGCGGCGCGGCGCCTGCCGGGCGTTCCGCTGCACGTCGGGGACATGCGTTCGTTCCGGCCGGAGCGCAGCTTCGACGCCGCCGTCTGCATGTTCAGCTCGATCGCGTACATGCGCTCGGCCGCGGACCTGGACCGGGCCGTCGCGACGCTGGCGGCCGCGGTGGTGCCCGGCGGTGTCGTCCTGGTGGAGCCGTGGTGGTTCCCGGAGACGTTCCTGGACGGGTACGTGGCCGGCCACGCACTCACGCGTGACGGCCGCACCATCACCCGCGTCTCGCACTCCACCCGGCAGGGTGACATGGTGCGCATGGAGCTCCACTACGTCCTGGCGGACGCCCGCGGCGTGGAGCACCGCAGCGAGGTCGACATGCTGACGCTGTTCACCCGTGAGCAGTACGAGGAGGCCTTCTCCCGGGCCGGGGTAAAGGCGGAGTACGTGGAGTCCGAGGGGACGGGGCCGGGCTTCTTCGTGGGCGTGCGCGGCTGAGCCGCCGCCCGTCCCGCACACCCGGCCCGTACGGCGGCGGGGGGGGGGGGGGGGGGGGGGGGGGGGAGGGGGGTGAGGGGGGGGGGGGT
>NZ_JBAMDC010000174.1:0-13382 GCF_036961605.1 Streptomyces sp. KLMMK | reverse complement strand
GCCCGGCACACATCCCCCGCCGCGGCGACGGGGCACCACCACGGTGGTGACCGGCGGTGCCGGGGCGGCGCGAGGCCTTTCGACACCGCCGGGCCGCGCCGCTTCGGTTTCTCGCCGCTGCGGCGGAGGGAGCTTGCCGAGCTGACGCCCTCGCCCGCCGCCGCGGAAAGACCTTGCCGGATCCGGCCCCTTTTCCTCCGCCGCGACGGCGGACCACCACGACGGGCATGACCGGCGGCACCCGGCCGGCATGAGGCCGCTCGGCACCGCCGGGCCGCGCCGTCGCGGTTTCTCGCCGTCGCGGCGGAGGGAACCTGCCGAGCCAGAGCTGCCCGCTTCTCGCCCCGCCGCGGAAAGATCTTGCCGAGTCCGGCTCTTTTCCTCCGCCGCGACGGCGGACCACCACGACGGGCGTGACCGGCGGTGCCCGGCCCGGCCGGCATGAGGCCGCTCGGTGGTGTCCGGAACCGCCGAGGGGTTCGTACGCGTTTTCGGGGCGAGTGGGGACGGTGCGGGGGAGGCGGGGGCGCGGGTGGAAGCGGGCGGAGAGCGGGCGCAAAGCGTCTCGCGGCGGCGGGTGCTCATCGGGGGCGCCGGTGCCGCGGCGGCCGCGGCAGCCACCGCGTACGCCGGCCGGGACGAGGTCAGGCGGTGGTGGTGGCGGGCCTCGGGCAAGGAGCGGCCGCGGACGGACGGCGCCGTCGATCACCCGGGCGCCGAGTGGGTCGCCGCGTCGTCGGCGAACTGGCGCCGTGCCGAGCGGCCGGACGACTACGCCGTCGACCGCATCGTCGTCCACGTCGTCCAGGGCGGCTACGGCGACGCCCTCCGCGTCTTCCGCGACCCCCTGCACGAGGCGGCCGCGCACTACGTCGTGCGCAAGGACGGGCACGTCGCCCAGACCGTCCGCGAGCTGGACGTGGCCTTCCACGCCGGGAACCGCCGGTTCAACGAGCGCAGCATCGGCATCGAGCACGAGGGGTACGTGGACCGGCCCCGCGGCTTCACGGACGCCATGTACGCCTCGTCCGCCCGCCTCGCGGCCGGGATCTGCGCCCGCTACAGGATCCCCGTGGACCGCACGCACATCGTCGCCCACTCCGAAGTCCCGGGGACCGACCACACCGATCCCGGGCCCCACTGGGACTGGGACCGGTACCTGCGGCTCGTACGGGAGGCCCCGGTCAGCTGAGGCCCGCCGAGCGCGCCCGCTCGACCACCGGGCCGATGGCCTGCGCCACGGCCGCGACGTCCGCCTCCGTGGAGGTGTGGCCCAGCGAGAAGCGCAGGGTGCCGCGGGCCAGGTCCGCGTCGGTGCCCGTGGCGAGGACGACGTGGCTCGGCTGGGCCACGCCCGCCGTGCACGCGGAGCCCGTGGAGCACTCGATGCCCTGCGCGTCCAGGAGCAGCAGCAGGGAGTCGCCCTCGCAGCCGGGGAAGGAGAAGTGGGCGTTGGCGGGGAGCCGGCCGGCGGGGTCGGGGTCGCCGCCGAGGACGGCGTCCGGGACGGCCTCGCGGACGGACGCGATCAGGCTGTCGCGCAGCGCGCCGACCTCGCGCGCGAAGTCCGCGCGCCGTGCGGCGGCGAGCTCGCCCGCGACGGCGAAGGCGGCGACGGCGGGCACGTCGAGCGTCCCGGAGCGCACGTGGCGCTCCTGGCCGCCGCCGTGGAGCAGCGGCACGGGCGCGTACCGGCGGCCCAGGAGGAGCGCGCCGATGCCGTACGGACCGCCGATCTTGTGTCCGCTGACGGTCATCGCGGCCAGCCCGGACGCGGCGAAGTCGACGTCGAGCTGGCCGACGGCCTGCACGGCGTCCGCGTGCAGCGGGACGTCGAACTCGGCCGCGGCGGCGGCGAGTTCGTGCACCGGCATGACGGTGCCGATCTCGTTGTTGGCCCACATGACGGTGGCCAGGGCCACGTCGCCGGGGTTGCGGGCGACGGCCTCGCGCAGGGCGTCGGCGTGCACCCGGCCGTAGGAGTCGACGGGCAGGTACTCGACGGTGGCGCCCTCGTGCTCGCCGAGCCAGTGCACGGCGTCGAGGACGGCGTGGTGCTCGACGGGGCTGGCGAGGATGCGCGTGCGGGCGGGGTCGGCGGCCCGGCGGGCCCAGTACAGGCCCTTGACGGCGAGGTTGTCGGCTTCCGTGCCGCCCGCGGTGAACACCATTTCGCTGGGGCGCGCGCCGAGCGCCGCGGCGAGGGACTCGCGGGCCTCCTCGACGGTGCGGCGCGCCCGCCGGCCGGCGGCGTGCAGCGAGGAGGCGTTTCCGGTGAGGGCGAGCTGGGCGGTCATCGCCTGCACCGCCTCCGGGAGCATCGGGGTGGTGGCGGCGTGGTCGAGGTAGGCCATGGTGGGGACGATTCTACGAGGCGCGGCCGGGCGCCGTACCGGGCGTTCCGGCCCTCGGGCCGCGGCCCTTCCGCGGGGCGCCGTCAGGGCGCCGCGGCCCGGTCCCCGTACAGCTCGGCCGTCGCCGCCGCGACCCGCGCGAGCTCCGCCCGGACCTCCTCCGGGGAGAGGACCTCGACGTCGGGGCCGAAGGAGAGCAGGGAGCGGGCGGCGGGGAGTTCGGGCAGGCGGAGTTCGACGACGGCGGGGTCGTCCCCGGAGGGCGGGGAGGCCAGGAAGGGGCCGAGGATGCGCACGAACATGTCGAGCCGCGAGCGCCGTACCGTGGCGGTCACCCGGAGGTCCGCCGGGCGCTCTTCGACCTCGCGCCGCAGCACCTCCCACACGTCGGCGAGCTCCACGCCCGCGCGGCGGCGCACCGCGTCCGCGGTGACGGTCACGGCCGCCATGCGGTCGGCGCGGAAGAGCCTGGGCCGGGCCCGCCGGTCGGCGACGAGGTACCAGACGCCGGCCTTGGCGACGAGGCCGTAGGGGTCGACGGTGTACGTGCGGAGCTGTTCCTGCCCTCCGTGGCGGTAGCGCAGGCGCAGCCGCCGGTCGGTGAGGACGGCGGCCTGCAGCTCGCCGGCGTCGGGACCTTCATGGCCTCCCCCGGGGCCGCTCAGCCAGCGGACGGGGTCGACGAGGATGCGGCGGCTGGTGGCCTCGGCGGCGGGGCGGTGCGGGGCGGGCAGGGCGGCCATGACCTTGCGCAGGGCGGAGCCGAGGGCGCCGTCGAGGCCGAGGTCGGCGTGCGCGCTCCCGGTCGCGAGGACGAACAGGGCGCGGGCCTCGTCGGAGGTCAGGCCCGTGACGTCCGTCCGGTAGCCGGGGAGCAGCGCGATGCCGCCGTGGCGGCCGCGCTCGGCGTAGACGGGCACGCCCGCGGCCGACAGGGATTCGACGTCGCGGTAGACGGTGCGGACGGACACCTCCAGCCGGTCGGCCAGTTCGCGGGCGGGCACGCGGCCGCGGGTCTGGAGCAACAGCAGGATCGACAGCAGGCGGTCGGATTTCACGGGACCAAGGATGCACGCGGAGCCCGTACGAAAACATGACGACGGTTGTCAGGTTATGGCGGGATGCTCTGCGTGTTCCCGAACCGACGGATCTCCTGGAGTCGCACATGACCGGCACGGCCGCCCTCACCGACCCCCGCCCCCTGCTGGACCGCGCCGTCGCCCAGGTGGCGGCCCTCGTCGCCGCCGTGCCCGCGGAGCGGCTGGACGACCCGACCCCGTGTGCGGAGTTCGACGTGCGGGCCCTGCTGGGCCACCTCGTGTCCGGCGTGAACGACGGCGCACAGCTGGGCGAGAAGGGCGAGGTGGAGTGGAGCGAGCCGCCCACGGGCGTCGCGGACGACGGCTGGGGCCGGGCCTACGAGGAGGGGCGGGCGCGGCTGGCGGCGGCCTGGGCGGACGACGCCAAGCTGGCGCGGCCGGTGACCGTGGAGTGGGGGACGTTCCCGGGGGCCGTGTTCCTGACGTCCGGGATGGTGCTGGAGAGCGTCACGCACGCCTGGGACCTGTCGCAGGCGCTGGGACACCCGCTCCCGCTCGACCAGGAGCTGGCCGGGCTCGCGCTGGGCTGGGCGCAGCGGTTCCTGCCCGCGGACCGGCGGGGCGGGGAGGTCCCGTTCGGTCCGGTGCGGCCCGCGCCCGAGGGCGCGGACGCGTACGCGCGGCTCGCGGCGTGGCTGGGGCGGGAGGTGGCGTAGCCGACGGCGCGCGGCACCGAACGGCCCCGGCCGAAGTCAGTGCCGCGGGGCCACCGCCAGCTGCCGGGACTGGGCGACGAGGCGGTCCTCGCTGTCCCAGACCTCCGCGTCCTCCTCCAGGTAGCCGCCCGCCAGGTTGCGTGTGGTGACGGCGATGCGGACGGGGCCGGGGGCGGGCCGGCAGCGGATGTGGGCGGTCAGCTCGACGGTGGGCACCCAGCCGGTCATGCCCAGCTCGAAGGTGGTCGGCGGCAGGGCGTCGACGGCGAGGAGCAGTGCCGCCGGGTCGAGGGGGCGGCCGTCCGCCAGGCCGAACCAGGCGCGCATCTCGCCGCGCCCGCTGGGCTGCCCGACCGCCCAGCCCGCGGTGGCGGGGTCGAGGCGGATGTCGAGGCGTGCGGCGATCTCGGCGAGGGGGTGGGAGGCGTCGTTGTGCTCCTTGCCGAGGCAGTGCTCGTACGGGGGCATGGCGGGCGGCTTGGCCGTGGTGCGGACGTCGTCGCTGAGGGCGCCGAGGTCGCCGTAGGTGGCGAGGACGCGGATGCGCTCGGTCTCGCTGCCGTCGGCGGCGGTCTGCACGAGGGAGGCCTGGCCGGTGGAGAGCGCGCGGCCGGTGCGCACGGTCTCGGTGCGGATGACCGCGGGGCCGGGGCGGGTGACAGACAGGTAGTGCGCGGTGACGGTGAACGGGTCGGGGTGGGGCAGGTGCGCGCCGAGGCCCCGGCCGAGCAGGGCGAGGAGGTAGCCGCCGTTGACGGCGCCGCCGATGCTCCACCCTTCGGGGAGCTGCACGTCGTGGACGCCGGGGGCGCGGAGGGTCAGTGCGCTGTCGCGGTCGAATTCGCTGTCACCGATGGTTGCCTGTGCCATGCCGGTCACGCTACACCGGGAAGTTACTCATCGGTAGGCTCTGGGTGAAGGATCAACAACCCCGGTGACGCCGCCCGTCACACCTCTTCCGAAGCCGCACTCCGGCGGTGCCACGCGCGCGGCGCCCGCCAGTGGTAGTGCATCGCGAACAGCCGCAGCACGAACGCGGTCACCACGGGCAGCGCGTACGTCGCGCCGTCGAGCGCGTCGAAGCGGAGCAGCAGCGCGGCCAGCGCGGCCCCGACCATCGCCGGCACCGCGTACAGGTCGCGGTCCCAGCGCAGCAGCGACGGCACCTCGTGCGCGAGTATGTCGCGCAGCACGCCGCCGCCGACCGCCGTGGCCAGCCCGAGCGTGGCGGCGAAGACCAGGCCCAGCCCGTGCCCGTACGCCTTGACCGTGCCCGTGACGCAGAACAGCCCGAGCCCCGCGGCGTCGAAGACCCCGACCGCCTTGGTGATCCGCTCGACCTCCGGGTGCAGGAAGAACACGATCACCGTGGCGATCAGCGGCGTGAGGAAGTAGCCGAGGTCGGTGAAGGCCGCGGGCGGCACGGCACCGATGATCACGTCCCGGATCAGTCCGCCGCCCAGCGCCGTGACCTCCGCCAGGACCGCCATGCCGAAGACGTCGAAGTTCTTCCGGACGGCGAGCAGGGCACCGGAGATCGCGAAGACGAAGATCCCGGCGATGTCCAGCGAATGCTGGACGGAGGGGCTGAACAGGTCGGTGAGCACCAGACATTCTTACTCAGCCGCAGGCCCGTTCCGGACGCTCAGCCCGCCGGGGCCCCCTCCGGCGCGTTCTCCGGGTGGTGGCAGGCCACCTGGTGCCCCGGCTCCAGCGCCACCAGCGGCGGCTCCTGCGTCGCGCAGACCTCCGTCGCCTTCCAGCACCGGGTGTGGAAGCGGCACCCGGACGGCGGCGAGATCGGCGAGGGCACGTCGCCCTTGAGCAGGATGCGCTCGCGCTTGGTGCGCCGCTTGGGGTCGGGCACGGGCACGGCGGACAGCAGCGCCTTGGTGTACGGGTGCATCGGCTTGGTGTAGAGCGACGTGCGGTCGGTGAGCTCCACGAGCTTGCCGAGGTACATCACGGCGATGCGGTCCGAGACGTGGCGGATGACCGACAGGTCGTGCGCGATGATCACGTACGTCAGGTTGAGCTCGTCCTGGAGGTCGTCGAGCAGGTTGACCACCTGGGCCTGGATCGACACGTCCAGCGCGGAGACCGGCTCGTCCGCGACGACGAGCTTCGGCTTGAGCGCGAGGGCGCGCGCGATGCCGATGCGCTGCCGCTGGCCGCCGGAGAACTCGTGCGGGTAGCGGTTGTAGTGCTCCGGATTGAGCCCCACCAGCTCCAGCAGCCGCTGCACCTCCTTCTTCACCCCGCCCTCGGGGCTGATGCCCTGCAGCTTGAAGGGCGCGCCGACGATGGTGCCGACGGTGTGCCGGGGGTTCAGCGAGGAGTACGGGTCCTGGAAGATCATTTGGATGTCGCGGCGCAGCGGGCGCATCCCCGCCACGCCCAGGTGGCTGATGTCCTTGCCCTGGAACGCGACCCGGCCGCCCGTCGGCTCCAGCAGCCGGGTGATCAGCCGGCCCATGGTGGACTTGCCGCAGCCGGACTCCCCCACCACGCCCAGGGTCTCCCCCGTGCGGACGTCGAAGGTGAGGCCGTCCACGGCCTGCACCGCGCCGACCTGGCGGCGCAGCAGCCCCTTGGTGATCGGGAAGTGCTTGACCAGGCCCTCGACCGTGAGGAGGGCCGCGGGCCCGTCGTTCGCCTGCTGCGCGGGAATGGTCATCTCGTGGTCCTTCACAGCTTCGGCGCGATCTCTTCGGTCCAGATGCGGGTCCGCTCCTCCGCGGGCAGGTGGCAGGCGGACCAGTGCCCGCCGCCCCCCGGGGCGGCGGCGCCGGACACCGGGCGCAGCTCGGGCCGCTCCGTGCGGGTGACCCCGCCGGCGGGCACGTCGGCGTACGGGCAGCGCGGATTGAAGGCGCAGCCGGACGGCACGTTGATCAGGCTGGGCGGGGAGCCCTTGACCGGGATCAGCCGCTCGGTCTGCTCGCGGTCGATGCGGGGCATGGAGCCGAGCAGGCCCCAGGTGTAGGGGTGCTGGGGCTCGTAGAAGACCTTCTCGGCGGGCCCGCGCTCCACGCAGCGGCCGCCGTACATCACGAGGATGTCGTCGGCCAGCTCGGCGACGACGCCGAGGTCGTGGGTGATGACGATGACCGCCGAGCCGAACTCCTTCTGCAGGTCGCGGATGAGGTCGAGGATCTGCGCCTGCACGGTCACGTCCAGGGCGGTGGTCGGCTCGTCCGCAATGAGCAGCTCGGGGTTGTTGACGAGCGCCATGGCGATCATGGCGCGCTGGCGCATGCCGCCGGAGAACTGGTGGGGGTAGTCGTCCACCCTGCGGTCCGGCTGCGGGATGCCGACCCGGTCCAGCAGCTCTACGGCGCGCTTGCGGGCGGCCTTCTTGTCCGCGCCGCCGTTGTGCACCAGGTACGCCTCGGTGATCTGGTGGCCGATCGTGAAGTACGGGTGCATGGCCGACAGCGGGTCCTGGAAGATCATCGCCATCTCGCGGCCGCGCAGCCGCCGCACCTCGTCGGGGTCGGCGGTCATCAGCTCCTTGCCGTCGAGCCAGATCTCGCCGGAGATGCGGGCCTTGCCGCGCCCGTACTGGCCGACGGTGTGCAGGCCCATGATGCCGAGCGAGGTGACCGACTTGCCCGACCCGGACTCCCCGACGATGCCGAGCGTCCTGCCCTTCTCCAGCTGGAAGGAGAGCCCGTCGACGGACTTGACCAGCCCGTCGTCGGTGGGGAAGTGGATGCGCAGGTCGCGCACGTCGAGGAAGGCGGCGGGCGGCTGCCCCGGGTGCGGGGCGGGGTCGGTGGTCACGAGAGCCTCACTCGGGGGTCGATCACGGCGTACAGGAGGTCCACGACCAGGTTGGCGAAGACGACGGCGGAGGCGGTGATCAGCGTGACGCCGAGGATCATCGGCAGGTCCCGCTCGTTGATCGCCGCGACCGCGGCCTGGCCCAGGCCTGGCAGGCTGAAGGCCGTCTCGGTGAGGATGGCGCCGCCGACCAGCGCCCCGAGGTCCATGCCGAGCACGGTGAGGATCGGGGTCATGGTGGAGCGCATCGCGTGCTTGCCGATGACGACGGGTTCGGCGAGGCCCTTGGCGCGGGCCGTGCGGATGTAGTCCTCGCCGAGGACCTCCAGCATGGTGGCCCGGGTCAGCCGGGCGTACATGGCCGCGTAGAGGAAGGCGAGGGTCACCCAGGGCAGGATCAGGCCGCCGAACCAGCCGCCGGGGTCGTCCGCGAACGAGGTGTACTCGCCCCCGACCCAGCCGAGCTTGTACTTGAAGACCGCGAGCGAGAGCAGGGCCGTGAAGTAGATCGGCAGGGAGACGCCGCTCAGGGCCACGGTCATGGCGGTGCGGTCCCAGACGGTGCCGCGCTTGAGGGCGGAGACGACGCCGGTCAGGACGCCGCCGGTGACCCACAGCAGGCAGGCGCCGCCGGCGAGCGAGAGGGTGACGGGCAGCCGGCTGGTCAGCTCGGGCCAGATGGGGCTCTCGTGGCGGAACGAGTAGCCGAAGCAGGGCGCCGGGCAGTGGATGGAGTCGCCCGTGCTGACGTAGTCCCGGCCGGCGAAGAGCCCGGTGACGAAGTTCCAGAACTGTTCGAGGATCGGCTTCCCGAGCCCCAGCTTCTGCCGGATGCCCTCGATGGCCGCCGGGTCCGCCTGTTTGCCGACGTACATCAGCGCGGGGTCGGATCCGGTGAACTTCGGGATCGCGAAGAAGATGCCGAAGGTCACCAGGATGACCACGAGCAGCATCACGATGACGGCGAAGAGCCGCCTGACGATATAAGCGAACACTGCGGTCGGCCCGGCGGCGGCCCGGAGGCGCCCCCCTGGGGAAGAGGGGGGCGTCCCCGGTCGTCGCGCTCGGCCCTCACCTGCCCTTCGTGCCTAGCGGCGGGTGCGCCGGCGGAGCGGACGGACTGTCACTTGACGACGCCCAGCGAGGCGTAGTCGTAGCGGCCGTTGTAGGCGTCGGCCGTGTAGACGTTGGTCAGCCGGGAGCTGCGCCAGATGATGTTCTTCTCGTAGGTGAAGGGCAGGTACCAGGCGCCTTCCATGACCTTCTTGTTGGCCTCCTGGTAGACCTTCCCGGCCTTCTCGACGTCGGTCTCGGCGATGCCGTCGTCCAGCAGCTTGTTGACCGCCGGGTCGTCGAGCTCGGGGTAGTTCTGGTTGCCGCTCTGCTGGATGAAGCGGCCGTCCACGATCGGCTGCAGGAAGCCCTGGCCGCTGGGGAAGTCGGCGCCCCAGCCCATGATGATGATGCCGTAGCCCTTGGCCTTGACGTTCTTGGGCGAACCGATGATGCCGGTGGACTGCGCGCCGTCGTACTTGTCGATCTGCGCGTCGATACCGACGGCCTTCAGGGACGCCTGCAGCGACTCGGCGGAGGCGACCTCCTGCATCTTGTTGTTACGCACCGCGATGGTCGTCTTGAAACCGTCCGGCTTGCCGCAGGCCTTCAGCTCCTCCTTGGCCTTGGCCACGTCGGGCTTGCCCTGCTTCATGTTGTACGGGTCGTAGCCGGGGTCGAAGCCCTTGACGGCCGGCGGCAGCATGCTGATGCCGATGTCCCCGCCCGCCTGGGGGCCGCCGCGCGCGGTCTGCAGCGAGGTGTGGTCGGCACCGTAGATGACGGCCTTGCGGCAGTGCTCGTTGTCGAACGGGGCGACGGTCTTGGGGAACGCCGCGTAGCGGATGAAGCCGGTCTGCGGGTTGTCGACGTTGCCCTTCTTCTCCTTCAGGGCCTTCTGCCGGCCCGCCGAACCCATGCCGGTGGCGTTGATGTCGAGGTCGTAGTCGCCCTTGAGCAGCCGGTTGTCCATGTCGTCGGCGTTGGTGATCAGCGTGACCGAGATCTTGTCCGGCAGGGCCTTGCGGACCGGGTCGGACTCCTTGTTCCACTTGTCGTTGCGGACCAGCTCCAGCCCCTTGTTCGGGCTGTACGAGACGAACTTGTACGGCCCGCTGGAGAACGGCTTCTGGCCGTACCGCTCGGCGGTGTCCTTGTCCGGGCGGACCGGCGCCGCGGCGGGCAGGGCGAGCATCTGCAGGAAGTCACCGTTGGGCTTGGGCAGCTTGAAGACGATCGTCTTCTCGTCCGGCGTCTCGATCGCCTTCAGGCCCAGCTTGTCCTTGCTCTCGTCCTTGTACGGGCCCTTGTACGTCTTGTCCGGGTCCAGGACCTGCATCAGCCAGGTGGGGCCGCCGGAGATCTTGTCGGTGGCCCAGGTGCGCTCGATGCCGTACTTGATGTGCTGGGCGGTGACCGGCTGGCCGTCCTCCCAGGTCAGGCCGGGCCTGAGGGTGAAGGTGTAGGTCTTCTTGTCGGCCGAGACCTTGCCGGTGTCGGTGGCCATGTCCGCCACCATCGTGGAGCTCTCGGCGGCGGGCGCGGGCTTCGAGGTGACCAGAGTCCGCGTGTAGTAGCGGGCGAAATCCCACATGAATCCGTAGTAACCGCGCTGCGGGTCCCAGGAGTCGGCGTCCTGCGTGCCGATGAACTTGAGCTCGCCGCCCTTCTTGTCCGACGCCGTGGCGAGCTTGCCGACGGCGGCGTTGAAGCCCGCGCCCTTGCCGTCCGTGCTGCTGCTCCCGCTCCCGCCGCCGCCACAGGCGGCGGTGCTGACCAGGGCCGCGACCACGAGGGCCGCCCCGGCGGCCGGCCTCCGCCTCGAAGTTCTCTGTGTTCTCAAGGTGTCGCGACCTCCGTGTTCGTCGCCGTCCGGGGAAGCGGGCGGCGGGTTGCGGACAGAGCCTCCTGACGGACCGACAGGGGCGGTGGGACACGTGCGGGCCGGCGGAGCGGAGCCGCCGGAGGCGGGGCGCTAGCGCGAACCCTTGGGATCCAGGGCGTCCCGTACGCCGTCACCGAAGAGGTTGAAGGCGAGGACGGTGACGAAGATGGCGAGACCCGGGATGATCATGAAGATCGGGTCCGCCTCGTAGTGGTCGACAGCTCTGGCGAGCATTTCGCCCCACGATGCCGTGGGGGGCTTGACTCCGGTACCGAGGAAGCTGAGGGCGGCCTCGGTGAGGACGTTGGTGGGGATCATCAGCGTGGTGTAGACGGTGATCGGCGCCACCAGGTTGGGCAGCAGTTCGCGGAAGAGGATGTAGCCGCGGCCCGCGCCGAGGCTGCGCGCCGCCTCGACGTACTCCCGTTCCCGCAGCGAGAGGGTCTGGCCGCGCACGATCCGCCCGATGTAGGGCCAGCCGAAGAAGCCGATCACCGCGATCAGCACGCCCATGCGCACGCCGGAACCGGTCAGCCCCCACAGGGAGTCGGGGACCACCGACACCAGCGCGATGATGAACAGCAGCTGCGGAAAGGCCAGCAGCAGGTCCATCACCCGGCTGATCACCGCGTCGACCCAGCCGCCGAAGAAGCCGGCGACGATGCCGAACACCGTGCCGATGACGACGGCGACGACGGCCGAGAGGAAGGCCACGAGCAGCGAGACCCGGGCCCCGTAGACGATGCGGCTGAAGACGTCGCGCCCGTTCGTCGGTTCGACGCCCAGCAGGAAGTCCGAACTGATGCCGCCCCAGTCCCCCTTGGGGGTGCTGAACAGCGGGTCGATCTGGTCCTCGTGGAATTCGTTGGGCGGATGGCCCAGCAGGCTCACGATCACCGGCGCGAGGATCGCCACCAGGATGAGCAGCAGGACGACGACACCGCCGGCCAGCGCGAACTTGTCCCGCTTGAGCCGTATCCAGGCGATCCGCCAGGGAGAACGGCCCTCGATGGCCTTGGCCGGAACGCCGGCGGCGACGTCGACCGCTGCGGTCTCCGCCGCGCCCGTGTCGTGCAGTGGTGCCGTCATCGTCTGAGGGACCCCTCTCGGCCGGTGCCGACCGGCCCAACGCCCGCCGCGCGTGCGGCTGGTTCACATCACTGGTGCGAAAGGTGCGATGGTGCGGGAAGTTCACGCAGAGCAGGCCGTGCACAGGACGTACGCGGGACCGTACGCAGGACCGGGAGTCCTTGTGGCGGGAGTCTTCAACGCCCCCGCGATCACCCGCCAGACCCGGTCGGCAAAGGATGCGCAACCGTGATGTGTGGAGAGGAGTTCCGTTATACGGACAACTGCGGCCCGTCGGCGGTCAGTAGACGCCGGCCTGAGGGGGCTGCGGAGGGTATCCGTAGCCCGTCGGAGCGGCCTGCGAGCCGCCCGCCGCCGCACCGCCGTAGGCGTCGCGGTCGTAGAACGGGCGGGCGTTGGCCCGCATCCACATGGCGACCGGGTCGTGCTCGTCCGACATCGCCACCGTGGAGACCGGCAGCCCCTCCGGGACCGCGCCGACCGACTGCTGCATCATCAGCCGCACGGACTCCACGGACCCCTGCGAGCTGTCGTACAGGTCCAGGCCGATGGCCAGGTACGCGGTGCCGAGCGCGGGCTGCACCCAGGCGCGGCGCAGCGAGCGCACCGCGGGGGTGCGGTGGGCGTTCTGCCCGAGGAGGGCGTAGAACTGCGGGATGTCCACGCCGGGCTCGCTCACCCGCAGCGGGCCGGCCGGCAGCCGGTCCAGGCCGCCGGCGATGCGGCGCAGGTCGAGCCAGGGGATGCCGACGCCGCCGCCGGGCGCGTGCGGATTGAGCCACAGGCCCCAGCGGCCGGGGTAGAGGGCTTCCGCCACATCCCGGCCGGAGATCACCTCGTGGGCCCGGTTCCAGCCGCTGGCGGCGAGCTCCTGCGCGGAGGTCACGCACGGCGCATAGCCGAGCCCTTCGACCTCCATGTTGCCGTACTGGGCGTCGGGCGAGCCCGCCTGGCCATGCCAGAGCAGCATCCAGACCCGGCCCTCGGCCAGCGAACGCAGCAGCTCCTCGTACGCGTCGTACCGGCCGGGCGCCACCTGGCGCAGCATCTGCTCCACGCCGCTCTCCGCGCCCGCGCTCACCTGGGTCCGCCTCTTCTCTCGGCCTTGACTGCTGCGACCCGGGAGCGCCGTCGCGCGCCCGTTGTCGTCCGACCAGCTTACGAGCCCGCCGGGGCGGACAGGGGAGGAGTCACAGGTCGCGGTCGTAGAACGGACGGATCCGGTCCCGCATCCAGTCGCCGACCGGGTCCCGCGCCACGTCCAGGAAGACCAGCTGGACGGGCCAGGGCACGGGCGCGGAGCCGAGGGCGCGGCCCACGGCGGACAGCGCCGCGGACCGGCTGCCGGGGTCCGGCAGGTCGAGCTCGATGCCGATGAACAGCGCCGGACCGGCCCCCTCGACGCTCGCGAGGGCGCGCCGCGCCGTCCGGACGGCCCCGGTGGCGGCGAACTCCGGCC
>NZ_JBAMDC010000173.1:0-13431 GCF_036961605.1 Streptomyces sp. KLMMK | reverse complement strand
CCGTCGAGGACCGGGCCGCCCAGCAGCTTGGTGACGGCGTCGCCCGACGGCTCGACGCCGATGACGACGGCCGTCCGCGCGCGCCCCGCGGCGAGGGTCGCGCACGCCCAGTACACGGCGTCGAGCCCGCTGGTGGGGCCGTTGCACAGGGTGATGCCGGGGCCGCGCAGCCCGTGGCGCATGGCGACGGAGCCGGCGATGACGTTGCTGGAGGTCTGCGGAAGGCCGAGGGGGCTCAGGCCGGTCACCGTGTCGCGGGCGATGACGTCCGCGAACGCGCAGACGCTGTCCAGGATGCCGAAGTTGGAGCTGACGAGCACGGCCGTGGTGCCGCCGTCGCCGGTGAAGGCCTTGCCGTCGTGCAGGCCGGCGTCGCGCAGGGCCGGTTCGGCGGCCCGCAGGGCCAGGCGCGAGGCGCGGTCCTTGTGCCGCATCTCGCGGCCGGTGAGCCCGGTGTGCGGGTCGAAGCCGCCCTCGCGCACGGCGCCGAGGAGTTCGTCGGGGAAGGTGAGGCCGGGAACGGCGAGCCCGACGCCGGTGACGACGACCTGCGGGGCCGCGGAGCCGCCCGCCGTCCGTACGGTGCTTGCGCTGTCGTTCATCGCGCCGCCTCCACTATCGCCGCGGCGTTGATCCCGCCGAAGCCGAACGCGTCGATCTGGGCGAGGCCGATGTCGGCCGCGGCCGCCGTGTCCCGGACCAGCCGCAGCCCCGCGGCCTCCTCGACCGGGTCGGCGAGCCCGAGCACCGGCGGCACCGCGCCCTGCCGGAAGGCGAGCGCCGCGACGACCAGGCTCAGCAGTCCCGAGCCGCCCAGCGTGTGGCCGGTCATCGACTTGACGGCCGTCATCAGCGGCCCGCCGCCCCGGTGCCCGGTGCCGGGCCCGAAGATCTGCGAGAGCACCCCGGCCTCGGTGGAGTCGTTCTTGGGGGTGCCGCTGCCGTGCAGCATGACCAGGTCGATGTCCTCGGGGGAGACCCCGGCGCGCCGGTGGGCGTCGTGCACCACCCGGGTGATGCCCTCGGGGTCGGGTGCCGTGGGATGGTGGGCGTCGCAGTTGATGCCGACGGCCCGCACGCGCGCGTGCACGCGCCGGCCGGGCGAATCCGCGGCGGGGACGCGCCGGACGACGACGGCCACCGCGCCTTCGCCCATCAGCATGCCCTTGTGCGAGCGGTCGAACGGGCGCAGGGCGTCGGGGACGTCGTTCTGCACCCGGTCCAGGGTGCCGAAGGCGCTCTCGCCGATCGCGTCCGTGCCGGCCACCACGACGGTGTCCGCGGCTCCCGCCTCGATGAGGTCGGTGGCCATGGCCAGTGCGTACAGCGAGGCGGCGCAGGCGTTGGCGAAGGTGTACGTGCGCGTGGCGCCGAAGGCCTCCCGCAGCGCCGTGCCGAAGTGCAGCGAGGAGGGGGCCAGGGGGGCGCCGGCCCGCCACCACAGCTCGGCGCTGCGCTGCTCCTGGAGGGTTGTGCCGACCAGGACGGGGACGTCGCCGAGGTCGTGGGGGAGGCCCGCGTCGGTGAGGGCCTGGGCGACGGCCTGCTGCAGCCAGCGGGTGGCCCGGCCCGGTTCGTCCGTGCCCGGACGGGCGCGGTCGTCGATCTCGTAGGCCTGCTTGGCCCGGTACTTGGTGGTGTCGAAGGCGCGCAGGCCGGCGAGCCCGCTGCGGCCCGCGCAGAGCGAGTCGAAGATCTCCTGCGGGGTGGCGCCGATGCTCGCGACCGCCCCCATGCCCGTGATGTCCCAGGTCATGACTGTCCGATCCGCTCGCGCAGCCGGTAGGCGGCGAGCTTTCCCGTGGCCGTCGCCGGCAGGACGTCGACGAACTCGAAGCGGCTGGGCCGTTTGTACGGGGCGAGGCGGCTGCGGACGCAGGCCCGGATGGCGCGGCGGACGGTGTCCCGGTCGGTGCCCTTCGCGGTGACCGTGAAGGCCACCGAGCGCTGCAGCCCGTCGGGGTCGGGGGCGCCGACCACCACGCAGTCCGTGACCCCGTCGATCGACCGGACCACGTCCTCGATCTCGCGGGGGACCACCTTGTAGCCGCCGAGGTTGAGGATGTCGTCGGCGCGGCACAGGTAGGCGATGGTGCCGTCGGGGTTCCGGCGGACGACGTCGCCGGTGTACGCGCCGCCCGCGTCGAACGTCACCGCGTCGTCGCCGGCCCGGTCGACGTAGCCGAGGGAGACCGTGGGCCCGGCGATGTGCAGCCGGCCGTCGGTGCCGTCGGGCACCGGCTCGCCGTGGTCGTCGCGGACGGTCACGGTCACCCCGGGCACGGGCAGGCCGGCCAGCCCGTGCAGGGAGCGGTCCGGTGGCGTCGCGACGGCGACGTGCATGACCTCGGTCGCGCCCAGGCAGTTCATGACGTGCGCGCCGAAGGCGGCCTCGATGCGCCGGCTCAGTCCGGCCGGGCAGTGCTCGCCGGCGGTCAGGCACAGGCGGACGGACGGCAGCGCGTCCGCGTCCGGGCGGCCGGCCGCTTCGAGGAGGCCGGCGTACAGCCGCGGCACCGAGCACAGCACCGTCGGCCGGTGCCGGCGCAGGGCGGCGCTCACCGACCGCGGGTCGACGGCGCCGCGGAGGACGACGGCGCTCGCCCCGGCGGCCAGCGTGCACAGCACCGAGCTGCCGAAGCCGTAGCCGAACGACATCCGGGCGGTGGACAGCACGACGTCGTCGGGGCGCAGGCCCAGGACCGCGCCGTAGCCGTCGAGCATGGCGCCGATCCCGGTGGCGGAGTGCCGCACGCCCTTGGGCCGGCCGGTGGAGCCGGAGGTGTACTGGATCAGCCACTCCGCGCCGGCGGGGCGGGACGCCGGGGGGACGGGCGCTCCGGTGCGGTGGGCGCCCGTGGACCGGCCGGTGGCCAGGCCCTCACGGACCTGATCCCCCGTCAGGAGGGGCAGGTGGGCGAACGCCTCCTGCAGCGAGGCCTGCTGGGCCGGGGCCGTGTCGAGGTGGACGACGCGCGCGCCGCAGTCGGATGCGACGAACCGGATGTCCTCGTCGCCGAGCATCGGGCTCACCGGAACCGGCACGCACCCGTGCCACCACAGCCCCAGCACGGCCGCCACCGTGGCCACGGAGTCCTCGGCGACGATCAGCGCGCGGGCGCCGGCCGGCACGCCGAGCGCGTCCAGGGCCCGCGCGTAGCCCTGCGCGGCCTCGTACAGGCGGGCGTACGAGACGGTGCCGGCGTCCGGGTCGGTGTACGCGGTCCGCTCCCCGTGGCCGGCCGTGACGTGAGCGCCGACCAGGCGGTCCACGAGGCCGCCCGCGCGCGGGCCCTTCGCGGCCAGCAGCTCCACCGCGTCCAGGACGCTGTCCATCCCCGCCGTCTCGTCGTCGCCGAGCGCGACCCCGAAGGTCTGCTCGATGCGCGCCGCGATCTCCACCTTCTCCAGGGAGTCGACCTTCAGGTCCTGGTGGAAGGAGGCGTCGGCCCGGACGTCCGCCACGTCGAGGTCGAGGACGAACGCCACTATGTCGCGCAGCCGGTCGCCGGTATCGGATTTCCGCACAGGTGGCACTGTGTACTCCTTCTCGGGAACGTACGGCTACCGGTCACTACGGATTCCGGAGCACGCCGGAGGACTTTCCCGAACATAGCCACGGGCCTGTGACGGCCGAACCCGCGGCCGGGGAGTCCGTCAAGTGGAATCCGCCCCGGCCCCGGGCGTCCCCTACTCGCCGCGCCCCAGGGTGACTTGACGGTCTATCCCGCCGCGGTTGGCGGGCCTCCGGAGGGCGCGCCTAGCGTCGCCTCCGGTGGGCCCGCACAGCGGACTGCCATGTTCCGGCACCCCCCGCACCGCATGCCGATCCGTCCCGAATCCGAGGCCAGGTGAATGATGCCCCTCACATCGCACACGCTCCTCACACCGGAGGCCCGCCTGCGCCTCGTGGACCACCCCGGACTCGGCGGCGGCAACGCCTGGCGCGTGGCCGCCGAGACCAACCCCGCGGCCGGCCTGCCGCTGCTCGCCGCCGACATTCCGCTGCTCAACACGGACGGCTGGCAGCAGACCGAGTTCAGCCTCCACCAGCTCGACGGCCTCGCCGAGGCGTGGGCCGCCTGGTACCACGACCGCGGCGTGCGGCCGCGCGACCGCGTCGCCGTCTACATCGAGGACTCCTTCGAGGACCACCTCCACCTCGCCGCCCTCGCCCGCATCGGGGCGATCGCCGTCCTCATCAACGGCCGGATGAAACCGGAACTCGCCCTCGGCCTGATCCGCCGCACCGCCCCCGTCGGCATCTACACCGACGCCCCCCGGCTGGCCCTCTTCGCCGGGCGCGAGCGCGAACTTCCCGTCGTCCGCTGGACCTGCACCCGCCAGGACGTGGGCATCCTCGGCAAGCGCACCCTGCCCGCCGGGGCCGAGTACCGCCACGGCGCGGACGACCCCGTCGTCATCTGCCACTCCTCGGGCACCACGGGCAACCCCAAGCCCGTCGTGTGGACCCACGCGCAGAGCGTCGCGGGAGCCCGCTACCGGCTGGCCAACCCGCCCGGCCCGGAGACCTCCGTCGTCCTCGCCGCCTACCCCCAGTCCCACTCCAGCGCCATCGCCTTCACCTTCTACTCCCTCCTCGCCGGCGTCCCCACCGTCGGCTGGTCCGACCCCACCGGGCCCGGGCTCGCGCGCGGCTGCGCCACCTACCGGCCCGGCGTCGTCCTCGCCTTCAACGAGGCCCTCGCCCACCTCGCGACCTACGGGCCCGACCCGGCGGACTTCACCTCCGTCGAGGTGTGGGTCAACCTCGGCGACTGCGGCCACGACGCCCACATGCGGCGCCTGATGGAGCTCGGCCGCACCACCGTCGGCGACCGCACCGTCCCCGGGTCGGTCATCGACGACGGGCTCGGCTCCTCCGAGCTCGGCTGGGCCGCCCTGCGCCGCGAGATCACCCCCGACAGCCCGCCCCGCGCCCGCCATCTCGGCCGCCGCGTCCCCCTCTCCGAGGTCGCCGTCCTGCGCGAGGACGGCAGCCACGCGGACCCCGGCGAGGTCGGCCTGCTCGGCGTCCGCGGCGACTCCATCGCCCGCGGCTACTGGAACGACTCCGACACTACCTACCGCTCCACCCTCGCCGGCTACTGGCTCTCCGGCGACCTCGTCCACCGCACCGAGGACGGCGAGTACTTCCACGTCGACCGCGCCGTCGACCGCATCCGCACCGACGCAGGAGACGGCTACTCGGCCCTGATGGAGGAGGAGATCCTCCTGGGCCTGAAGGAGGTCGCCGACTGCGCGGTCGTCGCCGGGCACGACCAGGACCGGACGGTCCCCGTCGCCCTCGTCCGGCTGTTCGACGGCGGCGGGGACGCCGCGGACCTGCTGCGCCGGGCCAACGACGTCCTCGACCGCATCGGCCAGCCCCGGCTCGCCCTGCTGGAGATCGCCGCCTCCCCGGGCGACATCCCCCTCGGCCCCACGGGCAAGGTGCTCAAGCGGCAGCTGCGCGAGAAATACGTGTCCCTGCACACCTACCGGCCCGCCGACCCCGCGGCCGTGGCCACGGCCGGCGACGGGACGGCGGTGACGTCCCGATGACGACCGCCGCCCCCCGCCCCGCGAGCCTCCTCGACGCGCCGCCCGAGGACGCCGTCGCCTGGATCAACGCGGCGGGCGAAGGCACCCTGGCCGGCCGCATGGGCATCACCTTCCACGAGGCGACGCCGCAACGCCTGGTCGCCACCATGCCCGTGGCCGGCAACACCCAGCTCTACCGCATGCTCCACGGCGGGGCCTCCGCCGTGCTCGCCGAATCGCTCGGCTCGATCGGCGCCGTCCTGCACGCCGGCGACGGCCACATCGCCGTCGGCGTCGACATCAACGCCACCCACCACCTGGCGGTCCGCAACGGGACCGTCACCGGAGTCGCCACCGCGCTCCACCTCGGCCGGACGACGGCGACCTACGAGGTCGTCATCTCCGACGAGAACGGGCGGCGCCTGTGCACCTCCCGCATCACCTGCGCCATCCACGGCCGGCGGAAGAGCCGTTGACCCGCAGCCCTTACCCCCCGGGCCCTTCAGCCAGTCAGCCCTTCAGCCAGTCAGCCAGTCATTCAGCCAGTCAGTCACCAGTCATTCAGCCCTGTCACCCGTACCGACCACAGGTCCGCGAACCGCGCCGTCCGCCGCGCGCGACCGGCGCCGAGGAGCCCCATGACCGACCAACTCGCCCCGCCCGCCGTGGCGGAGGCCTCGACCAAACCGACCGTACGCACCGGACCTACCCTCCTCGTCCTGCTGTCCGCCATGTTCTTCGCCCAGTTCGACTTCTTCGTGGTGAACGTCGCCGCGCCGTCGCTGGAGGAAAGCATCCACGCGGGGCCCGCCGCCCTCGAACTCGTCGTCGGCGGCTACGCCTTCGCCTACGCGGCCGGCATGATCACCGGAGGCCGGCTGGGTGACAAGTACGGCTACCGGCGGCTGTTCGTCATCGGCACGATCGCCTTCGGCATCACGTCGCTGCTGTGCGGCATCGCCGTCAACCCCGAGCAGCTCATCGCCGCCCGGCTGGCCCAGGGCCTCGCCGGCGCGGTGATGGTCCCGCAGGTCCTCGCCGTGATCACGGCGGACTTCCCCGACGAGCGCAAGCCCAAGGCCATGGCCTGGTACGGCGCCGCCGCCGGCCTCGGCTCCATCGCCGGCCAGGTCCTCGGCGGCGCGCTGATCGCCGCGGACTTCGCCGGGCTCGGCTGGCGGAGCATCTTCCTCATCAACGTGCCGTTCTGCGCGGTGATCGCGGCCGCCGCCATGCGCGTCCTGCCCGCCCAGACCCACCGGCGGCGCATCGGGCTCGACCCCGTCGGGGCGTCCGGCGTTACCCTCGCCCTCGCCCTGCTGCTCGTGCCCCTGACCATGGGCCACACCTCGGACTGGCCGGTGTGGACCTGGGTCAGCATGGCCCTCGCGATCCCCGTCGCCGCGCTGACCCTGCGCTGGGAGCGCACCCTCGCGCGCCGCGGCGGCGACCCCGTGCTCGTCTTCCCGCTGTTCCGCAGCCCCTCCTTCCGGGGCGGCGTGATCGCGAGCGTCGCGTTCATGGTCTACTTCGGCAGCTTCATGTTCACGCTCACCCTGCTGCTGCAGTCCGGCATGGACCTCGGCCCGTTCCAGGCGGGTCTGGTGTTCTCCCCGATGGGCATCCTCTTCACCGCCACCTCGATGATCGGCGGCAGGCTCACCAACCGCTGGGGCATGAGCGCCCTCGTCGTCAGCAGCGCCGTGATCGTCCTGGGCCTGGTGGCCCTGGCCGTACGGCTGTACGCGGCCGGTCCCGACACCGGCCTGCCGTGGATCGTGCTGTGCCTGTGCCTGATCGGCGCCGGCAACGGCGTCGTCCTGCCCGCCCTCTTCGGCGCCGCGCTGATGCGGGTCCAGGCTCGGGACGCGGGCATCGCCTCCGGCATCCTCACCACCACCCAGCAGTTCGCGAGCGCCGCCGGCGTCGCCGTCATCGGCGCGGTGTTCTTCGCCGTCGCCGGCAAGCACGCCACCTCCGCGAGCTGGGCCGACGCCATGGCCTGGGCCACCGCGATCAGCGTGCTGATGGTCCTCGTCGTGATGTGGATGACGTGGACCTTCCGGCGCTTCACCGGCAGCGGGGAACGGCCCGCCGAGGTTCCCGCCGCGCACGTCTGACCACCACCACGGCATCGCAGGGGCACGGGCGGTCCTCCTTGCAGCCCTTCCGCAAGGAGGACCGCGCCCCCCTCTCACCCCCAAGAGGCACACCGACAGGAGACAGCACGCCATGTGCGGAATAGCAGGATGGGTCTCGTACGACCCGGCACACCCCGTCACCGCCGACACGGCGAACGCGATGACGCACACCATGGCGTGCCGCGGCCCGGACGCGCACGGCCTCTGGCTGGACGAGCGGGCCGCCCTCGGCCACCGCCGCCTCGCCGTCATCGACCCCGACGGCGGCAAGCAGCCCATGACCTTCGAACACGGCGGCCGGACGGTCGTCGCCCTCACCTACAGCGGCGAGGTGTTCAACTTCCGCGAGCTGCGGTCGGAGCTGGAGAGCCGCGGGCACGCCTTCCGCACGAGCAGTGATACCGAGGTCGTCCTGCACGCCTACCTGGAATGGGGCGAGGACTTCACCGAGCGCCTCAACGGCATGTACGCCTTCGCCCTGTGGGACGCCCGGACCCAGGAACTGCTGCTGGTCCGCGACCGCATGGGCATCAAGCCGCTGTACTACCACCCCACACCGGACGGCGTCCTCTTCGGCTCCGAGCCGAAGGCCCTCCTCGCCCACCCCGCCGTACGCCCCGCCATCGATGCCGAAGGCCTCGCCGAGCTCGTCGCCTTCACGAAGACGCCCGGCCACGCCGTCTACAAGGGCATGTACGAACTGCCTCCCGGCCACACCCTGCGCGTCCGGCACAACGGCACCCGCCTGCGCCGCTACTGGGCCCTGGAGTCCCGCGACCACACCGACGACCTCGACACGACGATCGCCCGCATCCGCGAGCTGCTGGAAGACATCATCGCCCGGCAGATGGTCGCCGACGTCCCCCTCGGCACCCTCCTCTCCGGCGGCCTCGACTCCAGCGTCATCACGGCCCTCGGCGCCCGGCAGCGCACGGCCGAGGGCGGCGCCCCCGTGCAGTCCTTCGCCCTCGACTTCGCCCGCCACGCCGAGAACTTCACGGCCGACGACTGGCGGGGCACGCGCGACACCCCGTACGCCGAGGCCCTCGCCCGGCACGTCGGCTCCGACCACCGGGTCATCACCCTCCCGTCGTCCGCGCTGCTCGACACCGCGGCCCGCGAGGCCGTCATGCGCGCCCGCGACCTGCCCTTCGACCTCGGCGACGGCGACACTTCCCTCTACCTGCTGTTCAAAGCCGTCCGCGAGCAGTGCACGGTCGCGCTCTCGGGCGAATCCGCCGACGAGGTCTTCGGCGGCTACCGCTGGTTCCACCACCCCGACTCCGTGGCCGCCGACACCTTCCCGTGGCTCGCCCCGCCCTTCGGCACCGGCATCTCCGGCCCCGGCAGCGGCCCCGGCGAGGCCCTGCTGGACCGCGGCCTGCTGGAGAAGATCGACCTGCAGGGGTACCGGGCCGAGCGCTATCGCGAGGCGCTCGCCGAAGTGCCCCGCCTGCCCGGCGAGACCGGCCTGGAACGGCGCATGCGCGAGATCGGCTACCTGCACCTGACCCGGTTCGTGCAGTGGATGCTCGACCGCAAGGACCGCGCCAGCATGGCCGTCGGCCTGGAGGTCCGCGTCCCCTTCTGCGACCACCGCCTCGTCGAGTACGTCTTCAACACCCCCTGGGCCATGAAGACCTTCGACGGCCGCGAGAAGTCCCTCCTGCGCGCCGCCACCCGCGACCTCCTGCCGGACATCGTCGCCGACCGCGTCAAGGCCCCGTACCCCACCACGCGCGACCCGTACTACCTCGACGGACTGCGCGGCGCGCTGAAGCGGGCCACCGAGGGCCCGGACTCGCTCGTCCGCCCGCTCCTCGACGGCCCCTCGCTGGCCGCGGCCACCGCCGACGACCCCCGGCCGGGCTACCGCACCGGCAGCGAACTGGTCCTGGCCCTGGACTTCTGGCTGCGGACGCACGACGTGTCGCTGGAATTCTGAGCACGGGAGCTGAGGGTGCCGCCCCCCAAGTCGGCCAGTTGTCGACTGCCGGGCGGCACGCACAGCCACGACACTGCCAGGTGATTCCCACAGCCGAGTACGGAGTACGCCGAGCGCAGGGAGGCACCTGATGATCCATCTGACCGAGACCCTGGCCCTGCAGAGCGTCGAGGAGTTCCTGACGCCGGCGGAGCTCGGACAACTGGTCAAGATCATGGACAGCGAGCTCGCGGCGACCGGGTGGAAGCCGCGGCGCCAGGCCGAACTCCTCCGGGCCCCCGGGCTCGCCCAGGAGATCCTGCGCTCCGCCACGGCCCGCGCCCTGCACGTCCTGCAGCGGGCCCTGCCCTCGGTGGCCACCGACGCCCGCTGGGACTACACCGAACTGACGGCGGGCCAGCACATCCCGACCCACGTCGACGGCATCCCCGACCCGGCCGTCGCCCCCCGGCGCATCGGACGCATCGGCGTGGTCCTCGAAGACGCCGGCGAGGGCGGCGAGTTCTACATCGAGACCACAGCCGGCCCGGCCGTCTGGACCGGCACCGTCGTGGGCGAAGCCGAGGGCTACGCCCCCGGCACCCCTCTGACGCACCGGATGCCGCACCTGGGCGGCCACGAGGCCGTCCCCGCCTGGCTCCGCGGCATCGACTCCACCCGCTGGGTCACGCCCACCCGCCCCGGCACCGCACTCGCCTACGGTGCGCAGGTCCTCCACGGTGTACAAACGGTCCGCGCCGGAAAACTGCGCAAGTTCGTCACCGACCTGCTGGACACCCCGGCGCGAAGGTAGCCGCGCCGGCCGCAGCGGTCCCCGCGCGTAAATCGTTTGGCCAGGTCACCGGCCTCTGCACAGACTGGCCCCATGCAGGAGCCCTACCGCCGCATCCGGGCGGCGCACACCGACAGCACCATCACCGTCTACCAGGCCTACGCACCCCGCCTCGGCCTGCCCGCCGCCCGGGACGGCCGGTTCCCGGCCGCGTGGAAGCGGGACCGGATGACTTGGATCAAGCAGTGTTCATAGGCTTTTTCCATGACAGCCGACGAGAACGACCGGCGGGCAGACGCGCGCTTACGCAGGGCCTTGCGGGCAGGTGAGGCGGCAGGGTTGCAGCGGACCAAGAAGGCTGGCGGACGTGCCAGTTGGCAGGGAGAGTCCGCGGCGATCTACTGCCGGATCTCCCATGTGAACGATGACGATCAGACCGGCGTGGACCGCCAGGAGCGGATCTGCCGGGAAGTCGCCGAACGGCTCGGTCTTACTGTGGCCGAGGACCAAGTGTTCGTGGACAACAACAGGTCCGCGTGGCAGCGCAAGCGGAAGCGTCCGGGGTGGGACGCCCTGCTCGCGGAAGCTGGCAAGGGCCGCGTGCGCCACGTGCTGACCTACCACCCTGACCGTCTGATGCGGCAGCCACGGGATCTGGAAGAGCTGTTGCAGATCGCAGACGACCACGACATCACGCTGCACGGGCAGGCGAATCGACGCGACCTCTCGGACCCCGACGACCGTTTCTTCCTCCGCATCGAGGTGGCGCACTCCTGCCGCTCCAGCGACGACACCTCACGTCGGCTGATCGATGCCATGGTGGACCGGGCGAAGGACGGAAGGCCGCACACGGGCAGGCGCCGGTACGGGTACGACAAGACCGGCATGGAGATCATCCCCGAGGAGGCGGCGATCGTCCGGGAGGTCTTCACCCGCTACTTGGACGGGGACAGCCCGGTTCAGCTGGCGAAGGAGCTGTACGAGCGTGGCGAGAAGACCGCGGAGGGGCGCCACTGGAACGCGCCTCGGGTACGCGATCTGCTCGACAACCGTCACGTCGCAGGCATCCGTGTCTTCCGGGGTGAGGAGATCGGCGACGGCGAGTGGCCCGCGATCATTGACCGGGGCGTGTGGCTGGAGGTCAGGGAACGTCGCGCATACCGGGCTGCAGCGATGAAACCCAGCGGTCAAGCAGGCAGGTTCTATCTGCTCCGCGGCATTGTCATCTGTACTGCCTGCGGCAGGCCCATGGGGGGAGCCGGAGGCAAGTACATCTGCCAACGCCACACCCACCGGCTCGATGCTCCACGCTGCAACCGGGCAGTCTCCGCCCCCATCGTGGAGGATTTCGTGAGCAAGGCCGCGATCTACCTCTTGGAGCGCCTCGACCTCGCCGACGCTCCCACGCCGTCGTCCTTGTCGGAGAAGGACCAGGCCGTCATTGACGCCGACCGCCAAGAGCTCGAAGACCTCAAGGACATGTGGGAGAGCCAGGAGCTGAAGACGCGGGAGTACCGCGAGATGCGCAAGACGGTCGAGGCGCGCATCGCCGCGGTCGAGAGCAAGATGATCGTCCGTCCGGCCGCAGACGTCTTGCAGGGACTCGTCGGACCGGACGCCCGTGAGAGCTGGGAGGCGCTGGAGAAGGCGGGGAATCACCAGCGCATGAACGCCGTCATGCGGTTCCTGTTCGAAGCCGTGAAGATCAAGGAGGCCGCTAAGAAGGGGCGCTATTTCGACTACGGCAGGATCGATATCGAGCAGAGCCCGATCTGGTGCTGACCAAGATCCTGGGCAGGAGGGGCCGCAGTCCGGGCCCCTCCGTATGCCGTTCAGCGGCTGGGTTCGGCCCTGGTCAGGAGTGTGATGTCACTGCTGGTGGCGACGGCCAGGGTGCGTCCGGACGGAGAGAACCCCGCGGCACGCAGTTCGGACCAGCTGGAGTGGAAGATGTGCCACCACTTCTCCCCGGCGGGTCCACGGCAGAGACCGCCGTCGGCTGAGAGCAGTACCCGGTGGTTGGGCCAGTCGGGGCTGAAGAGCTGGATGGTCCAGCCGTCATCGGTGGTGGTGTGCAAGCCTCCCCCGAACAATCCGGCAATGCGGACCTGAGCGCCCGCGAGCGGGCCGAGCCCCGGGCAGGACAGGTCGGGTCCGGTAGGGGTGCTCGACTCCGGGTCGGGATCGTAGTTTCGGGCGAGTCGCTCACCCGTGGACGCGTCGAAGAGGCCGTGGCCGTTGCTGGAGACGACCATCAGCAGATCCTCCCCGCTGACCGGGTCGAGTGCGAACCCAACGCCCAGGAGTCCGCCGATCGGTATCCGGTGGGCGGACACCGGACGCCAAGGGTCCGGAGCCGGTACGACGGGGGCGGAGAGGAAGCGGTCTCTCAGTTCCTGCTGGTATGCGCTGTGCAAGATGTGTGGTGTCCTCGTGCTGGAAGTCCCGGATGACGGTTTGTGCAGGGTAGCCAGTCTCTTGCGAGTGTCAGCCACGGCGGGGGTGCGTACCGCAGCCTCATTCGATCTTCCCGCCGGGCTGGCGCTCCAGCAGCCGGGCCAGACGCCTTGCGGCCTCCGGGCTGATCTTTGTGGAGAACTTCCTGCAGACGCGATCCAGATGCCGGGCCAGTTCGGCCTCACGATCATGCTTGGTCACCGGGCCGCTCCCGGTGTGCGGTGGGTGTCGCGATGGGCGAAGAGGTCTTCGGCGATTCCTGCGGTACGAATAGCGCGGTCAGCGCGCTGGACACGTGCGGGGGTGGTGGGTGTGCCGGGTTCGGCAGTCAATGGGTGGGCCTCCGAGGGCATCAGGTGCGGGGCGGGTCGCGGCAGTTCATAGACGTGCTCCGTTCTGCGGGCTGACTGTGCGTCAGCATGTGGTGCGCCTGGCGCAGGCGCTGTTGTCACTCGTCCTTATATGTTCTCAAGCGCCGCTGTGGCCTACCAGCGAATAACCCCCTCCCTGGCCAGCAGCTCACCATCACCAGCATGCGCGCTGCACCTCAGGCCCGAGCTGGCTCGTCGCCG